>CANBTQ010000063.1 GCA_947372425.1 Comamonadaceae bacterium
AGCAGGTAGATGGAGTCGTAACCTTGCGCTGCAGACACGGGCGAATCGATGCGCGCGTTCTTGGGGTTGAAGGTCTTCAGGTAATTGATGATGAAGGACTGGCGCTTGGGCGTGGTGGGTTCCTGCACAAAGGTTTGCGGCATGCGCGCGCCTTCACCGCCGGGGCCGGCGTTGTCGATGAAGTTGGCCATGGACAGGGTCCAGCTGCCGACCATGGGCACTTTCCAGCCCAGCTTGGTCATGCCGTTGGCGATCTGCGCCAACTCAGGTCCGATGGCATAGGTCAGGATGGCTTCGGCGCCGGCTTCCTTGGCCTTGAGCAACTGGGCTGTCATGTCCACATCCTTGATGTTGAACTTTTCCACCGCCACAGCCTTCACGCCCTTGAGCTCCAGTGCCTTTTCCAGATCGGAGCGACCGAGCTGGCCGTAGTTGGTGGAGTCGGACAGGATGGCAACCTTCTTGTAGCCGCGGCGTGTCACGGCCTCTTCCACAATCATGGGCGCCTGGATGCTGTCGTGCGCAGCGTTGCGGAAGATGTAGTTCTCGGGCTGGTCATCAAACTGGTGGGTGATGAGCGAGCCGGTGGCCACGTTGTTCATGACCGGGATCTTGGCTTCCTGGTAGAAGCGCTGCGAGGCCAGGGCCACGCCGGTGTTGATGAAGCCGACCGTGACGGCGACTTTTTCCTTGTTGATCAGCTCTTGGGCGATCTGCACGCCGCGTTCGTTCTTGGCTTCGTCATCGCGCTCGACGATTTGCAGCTGGCGGCCGATGACGCCACCGGCCTTGTTGATTTCATCCACCGCCAACTTGACGCCGTCGCGCATGCTCACGCCCATGGAGGAAGAACCACCGGTGAAGGGACCGGAGACACCGATCTTGATCGGGTCGGCAGCAAGGGCCAGACCCGACAGGCTCAGCATGGCGGCCGAGAGAGCGATAAGGGATGCGCGTTTGGTGAAATGAATGTTCATGTTGTCTCCGTATTGAAAATAGGTCCTACGACCGTGTGCAAGTTGATGGCAACCTGCATGCACGTGTACACGAGTCTATGCCCGAGTCAGGCGCTAATCTATACGCGTTTGCCCCACATCCCGGGGCAACATTCAGCTTGCCGTCAGCTAAAACGCCTTTATGCGATGAAGAATTTTCAGGGCAAACCCAAAAAAATTTGAGGCATCCAAAACCCTAGGGGTTAACCCGCGAAAAATGCCGCCCGGCAACGCGCGGCGCGCCAAATTAGTGCGGCACGGCTTTGGAGAAAAAATTCAGAACCACGACGCCGGCAGAGATCAGCGCAATGCCCGCAAAAGCCGGCCAATCCAGCTCCTGCTTGAACAGCAGCCAACCCACCAGCGTGATCAGCACCACGCCGACACCCGACCACACGGCATAGACCACACCCACCGGCATGGTGCGCAGCGTGATCGACAGCGTATAGAACGCAGCCGCATAACCCACCACCACCAGCACCGAGGGCAACAGGCGCGTGAAGCCGTCCGAGGCCTTGAGTGCCGAGGTGGCAACCACTTCCAGGACGATGGCCACCGACAGATACAACCAGTTCATTGCCACGCTCCTGCCTGCTGCAAGCCGACCTTTAGAATCACCCCGCTGATGACCCTTCTCCCTGACTCTACAACGCCGGCGCGCACGGCCCCATCGCGCAGCCGACGTGTCCTGACAGAAACACGCGCGCTCTGGCATCTGGCCTGGCCCATCCTGATCGGCCAGTTGGCCACCATCGGCATGTCGGTCACCGATGTCGCCATGGCTGGCCACGCCTCGGCACAAGACCTGGCCGGCGTTTCGCTCGGCGTCTCCATCTGGAACATGACCATACTTACCCTGATGGGCTTGCTGATGTCGGTGAGCCCGGTGGTGGCGCAGCATGTGGGCGCCGAAGATTTTGCGGCCGTGCCGCATGTGGTGCGCCAGGGCCTGTGGAAGGCGTTGGCAGTGGGCCTGCTGGCCTTTGTGCTGGCCAATCTGGGCGCGCAGGTATTTGACTCCATGGCCATAGAACCGGCGGTGCGCGACGTGGCCAAGCGCTTTGTGCTGGTGGCCAGCTTCGGGCTGCCGGCCTTCACCTGCTACCGCGTGCTCTACGGCTACAGCACCAGCATCAACCAGACCAAGCCGATGATGGTGATTGCCATCGCCGCGCTGCTGCTCAATGCCCTGATCAACTGGCTGCTGGTGTTTGGCAACGCAGGCCTGCCCCGCCTGGGCGGCGTGGGCTGCGCCTGGTCCACCATGCTGTGCGTCTGGTTCCATCTGATCGCCATGCTGGCGTGGATGCGCCTGGCGCCAGGCTACCGCCGCACCTGGCCCTTCGCCCAGTGGGAAGGGCCGCAATGGCCAATGCTGCGCAGCCTGCTCAAACTGGGCATACCGATTGGCATCACCTACTTCGCCGAGACCAGCGCCTTCAGCCTGATTGCGCTGCTGATTGCCAAATTCGGCAGCGCCCAGGTGGGCGCGCATGCGATTGCGCTCAACTTCACCTCGCTCACCTTCATGGTGCCCCTGAGCCTGGGGCTGGCCCTACTCACCCGCGTGGGCCAGAGCCTGGGCGCAGAAGACCCGGTGACGGCGCGCTTCAGGGCCTGGGTCGGCGTCAACCTGACGCTGGGCTTTTCGCTACTGTCGGCGCTGGGTATCGCACTGGGGCGGCATGCCATTGCCAGGGCCTACACCAGCGACCCGGTGGTAGCCACACTGGCGGCACAGCTGCTGGTGTTTGCCGCGCTGTTTCAGGTCTCCGACTGCTCGCAGGTGGTCAGCAGCTGCGCCATCCGGGCCTACAAGGTGACACGCGCGCCCATGGTGCTGCACCTGGCGGCCTTCTGGGGTGTTTCGCTGCCCCTGGGTTGCCTGCTGGGCCTGGCACCGCAATGGATGGCACTGGCACCGGCCGAGCCGATGGCGGCACAGGGTTTCTGGATTGCACTCATCGTCGGCCTGACCGTGGCCGCCACCGGCCTGGTGCTGATTCTGCGCAAAGTGTCGCGCGGCCGCATACTGGCCGCCTGAACACCCGCCCACCATGCAAGCCGCCACCCCTTCCGCCCTGCCCTTTCACATTGCACTGGCCGGGCCCACTGCCGCCGGCAAGACCGCTGCCGCGCTGGAAATTGCGCGCCATCTGGATGTGGAAATCATCAGCGTCGATTCGGCCCTGGTGTACCGCGGCATGGACGTGGGCACGGCCAAGCCCGACGCTGCCGAGTTGGCTGCCGTGCCGCACCACCTGATTGACATCCGCGATCCGCTGCAGGCCTATAGCGCGGCCGAGTTTGTGCGCGACGCCAGTGCCCTGATCCACGCCATCCACGCGCGCGGCAAAGTACCGCTGCTGGCGGGCGGCACCATGCTCTACTTCAAGGCCCTGGCCGAAGGTCTGGACGACATGCCGCCGGCCGACGCGGCGGTGCGCGAGGCCCTGTCGCAAGAGGCCGCCGAACAGGGCTGGCCCGCGCTGCACGCGCTGCTGGCGGTGGTGGATCCGGTCACGGCGCAGCGGCTGGCACCGGCCGACAGCCAGCGCATACAGCGCGCGCTGGAGGTGTACCGCATCACCGGCCTGCCGCTGTCGCACTTTCATGCCGCGCGGGCACAGGACGCCGCACGCGCCGCACCAAAGCGCCTGCTGCTGTCGCTGGAGCCGGCCGACCGGGCCTGGCTGCACGCCCGTATTGCACAGCGCTTTGATGCCATGCTGGCCGGCCGCTTTCTGGACGAGGTGCAGGCCCTGCGCGCGCGTGGCGACCTGCATATGGACCTGCCCTCCATGCGCTGTGTGGGTTACCGCCAGGCCTGGGAGGCGCTGGACGGCCTGTGGCCCATGGCAGAGTTGCGCGACAGGGGCATCTATGCCACGCGCCAACTGGCCAAGCGCCAGATCACCTGGCTGCGCTCCATGCCGCAGCGCCAGGTGGTGGCCTGCGACAGCGCAGATGCAGTCGCTCAGGTGCTGCACCGCGTGCAGGCCGCACTGGCGCAAAGCCCCTGCGGTCCGGCCTGAAGCACAGCCTCTGCTACAAGCACCCCATGACGCTGCAACTGCGCAACCTGAGCAAACACTATGGCGACACTCCGGTGTTTGCCCATGTGTCACTGGACGTGGCACCGGGTGAATTCGTAGCCATCGTCGGCGAGTCGGGCGTGGGCAAGTCCACCCTGCTCAATTGCATGGCCGGACTGGACCACTGGGACCAGGGCACGGTGCAGCTGGAGGGCCAGGACATGGGCGCCTTGGGCGAAGACCAGCGCGCCCTGCTGCGCCGCGCCAAGGTGGGCTTTGTATTCCAGGCCTTCCATGTGCTGCCGCATCTGGATGTGATGCAAAACGTGGCGCTGCCCCTGTTGCTGCTGGGCCAGACCGATGCGGCCCGGGTGCAGGCCATGCTGGACGCGGTGGGCCTGGGCGCCCTGGGCGCGCGGCTGCCACAGCAGCTCAGCGGCGGGCAGTTGCAGCGCGTGGCCATTGCCCGGGCACTGGTGCACCAGCCGCGCCTGCTGCTGGCCGATGAACCCACCGGCAACCTGGACCCCACCACCGCCGCGCTGGTGATGCAGGCCCTGGTACAGCAATGCCGCAGCCGTGGCGCCGCGCTGGTGCTGGTAACCCATTCCGTAGCCGCCACCACAGGGGCCGACCGCGTGCTGCACCTGCGCGCCGACGGCATGCACACGGCCTGAGCCTGCGCAGGGTTGCCGCTGGCCGGACGCCTACACCCTGTTACACCTTCCATCGGGAAGCGCTCCTATCCCGCGTTAAGCTTGGGGGCATTGGAGAACAACAAGCAATGCGTTGGAAAATTTCGCGAATAACGTCCAGCCTGATGGATCTGTGGCGCGACCCCGAGCCGGACACCGGCTCGCCGGCGCGGCTGGAGCGCATCCGCGAAGCCATGCTCGACAGCATGGCCCTGCATCTGGATGACGATACGCCGGGCCCGGTCGTCTGGACCCGTGTGCTGGCTGCCAATGACATACAGACCCTGTGGTACCTGCGCAGCGATGTCATGGGCCTGTTGTCCAGCGCCTGTGGCGAGACCGTGGCTGCCAGCCAGATGAGCCGCATCACCGAATTGTTCCGCGACCAGGTTCCAGCCGCCCAATTTGCCAGCTCCCAACGCCGCAGTAGCACGCTGACCTGAGCCCTGCACGGGTGTCGGCTTGCACGCACAATGGGGTCATGCATTCCCCGCTGTGGCAGCTGCTCAAAACTTTTTCCGTACAGGAGTGGCGGCACCACCCTTGGCGCAATGCGGCAGCGCTGGTCTCCGTCATGCTGGGCGTGGCGCTGGCCTTTTCGGTACACCTGATCAACGCCTCGGCACTCGATGAGTTTGCACAGGCCATGCGGGCAGCAGGCGGCCAGGCCGATCTGGAACTGCGCAGCCCATCGGTCAACGCCAGCCTGGACGAAGCGGCCCTGGGCCTGCTGCTGCAACAGCCCGATGTAGCCCTGGCCTCGCCGGTGCTGGAGCTCAGCACCTATGCGCTGGCGCCGGACACCGGACAAGGCACCGGTCAGCGCGTGCTGCTGCGCATCGTGGGGGTGGACACATTGCAGATTGCGGCCCTGGCACCCGACCTGATGCCCCTGCCCGACAGCGCGGGTGATCGCATGGCCCTGTTTGCGCCCGACACCGTGTTCCTCAACGCCGCGGCACAACTCGCCCTGGGCACATCCACCGTGCAACTGCAACAGGGATTGCGATTGCAGAGCGCCCGCGTGGCCGGCAGCGTGCGCGCCGGTGGCAGCCCGCTGGCGGTGATGGACATTGCCGCAGCACAGGAATTTTTCGGCCGCATCGGCCAGCTCAGCCGCGTGGACATCCGGCTGCAGCCCGGCGTGGACCGCGATGCCTTTGTGCGCCGCCTGCAGATCGCGCCGGGTTGGGACAAGGGGCTGCGCCTGTCACGCCCGGCCGACACCACGCTGCGCATCGGCAACCTGTCGCGGGCCTACCGGGTCAACCTCACGGTGCTGGCATTGATTGCCCTGTTCACCGGCGGCTTTCTGGTCTATTCGGTGCTGGCCCTGAGCGTGACACGCAGGGCCCAGCAATTTGCCCTGCTCGGCGTACTGGGCCTGACGGCGCGCCAGCGTCTGCAACTGGTGTTGCTGGAGGCGGCGGGCCTGGGCCTGCTGGGCAGCGGGTTGGGCATTGCCCTGGGCAGCGCACTGGCGGCACTGGCGCTGCAGCTGCTGGGCGGCGATCTGGGCGGCGGCTTTTTTGCCGGTGCCGCGCCGCCACTGCAATGGAGCGGTGCGGCCGCCCTGGTGTTTGCCGCCATGGGCGTGATCACTGCGCTGGCCGGTGCCTGGTGGCCGGCGCGCCTGGCCGCAGCGCTGCCACCGGCCCAGACACTCAAGGGCCTGGGTGCGTTGCAGGACCGTCCGCATGCGGCCTGGGTCGGGCCGGCCCTGCTGCTGGGCGGTGCCCTGCTGGCGCTGCTGCCGCCGCTGTGGGACATGCCACTGGGCGCCTACCTGAGCGTAGCCCTGCTGCTGATAGGCGGCATTGTTTCGTTGCCCTGGCTGGTGGGCCGTCTGCTGGACCGCGTGGCGCCGTTGCTGGCACAGCGGCTGCTGCCGCTGCTGGCGGTGGAGCGGGCCCGGCGCGTGCGCCAGAGTGCGGCCGTGGCCGTCAGCGGCGTGGTGGCGTCGCTGAGCCTGGCGGTGGCCCTGACGGTGATGGTGAGCAGCTTTCGCACCTCGGTCACCACCTGGCTGGACACGGTGTTGCCGGCTGCGCTGTATGTGCGCTCGGGCGTGGGCAGTGCCAATGCGCAGGCCTATTTCGACCCGGCCTTTGTGCAGGCTGCCGCGCAGTTGCCGGGGGTGCAGCGCCTGAGCGCCCAGCGCACGCTGCAGCTCAACCTGGACGACGCCCGCCCGGCCGTGGCGCTGCTGGTGCGCAGCCTGCAGGAGCGCGCGGGCGAGGCGCCAGCGCTGCCGCTGGTGGGCGGCCGCCTGGCGGTGCCGGCCGGGCGCATCGGCATTTATGTGAGCGAGGCGGTGGTCGATTTGTATGGCGCGCGCATGGGCCAAGACTTTGCGCCGCTGCAGAGTGCCTTTGCCGCCGGCGCCCTTGCGGGCCAGGCCGCGGCACCGCCCTTTTTTGTGGCCGGCATCTGGCGCGACTATGCGCGCCAGTTCGGCACCATTGCCATGGACAGCGCCGACTTTGCCCGGCTCAGCCCGGACCGGCGCGTCAACGACCTGTCCCTCTGGCTGGCACCCGAGGCCAGCACGGCAACGGTAGAACAGGCCCTGCGCGCGCTGGCCGACCGCCTGGCCGGCAGCGCCCACGGCGAGGCCGGGCAGTTGCTGGAATTTGGCTCGGCCGCGCAAATCCGCGCCACCACGCTGAGGATTTTTGACCGCAGCTTTGCCGTGACCTATTGGCTGCAGGCGGTGGCCGTGGGCATAGGCCTGTTTGGCATTGCCGCGAGCTTCAGCGCGCAGGTGCTGGCGCGGCGCAAGGAGTTCGGGCTGCTGGCGCACCTGGGCCTGACGCGGCGCCAGATTCTGCGCGTGGTGGCAACCGAGGGCGCGGCCTGGACCACCCTGGGTGCCCTCGCCGGCGTGGCCCTGGGGCTGGCCGTGGCCGTGGTGCTGGTGCATGTGGTGAACCCGCAAAGCTTTCACTGGAGCATGGAGTTGTCCCTGCCCTGGTGGCGCCTGCTGGCCCTGGCCCTGGCCGTGGTGGGCGCCGGCACGCTGACGGCCTGGCTGGCCGGACAGGCCGCCGCCGGCCACGATGCCGTGATGGCCGTGAAGGAAGACTGGTAACGCGGGCTGCCCCGGGCGCGTACGCAGTGTCTTGCTAAGATGGGCAATGCCCCATACCACCCCTCTAGAACACCTGTCCGCACGCGACTGGTCCAGCCGTGCCGTGGCCCGCATCGAGGCCGACTACCTGCGCAGCGCGGACACCCACCTGATCCCCTTGCCGCTGCCGGTATTGGCCCGCCACGGCATTGACCTGTACCTGAAGGACGAGTCCACCCACCCCACCGGCAGCCTCAAGCACCGGCTGGCGCGCTCGCTGTTTTTGTATGCGCTGTGCAATGGCTGGGTGCGCGAAGGCTCGACCATTGTGGAGGCCTCCAGCGGCTCCACCGCGGTGAGCGAGGCCTACTTTGCCCGCCTGCTGGGACTGCCCTTTGTGGCCGTGATGGCGCGCGCCACCTCGCCGGAAAAGATTGCGCAAATCACCTTTTACGGCGGCCGCTGCGAACTGGTGGACAGCACCAGCGAGGTTTATGCACGGGCCCAGGCGATTGCCAACGAGACCGGTGGCCACTACATGGACCAGTTCACCTTCGCCGAACGCGCCACCGACTGGCGCGGCAACAACAACATTGCCCACAGCATGTTCAACCAGATGGCGCGCGAGCGCCATCCCGTGCCACGCTGGGTGGTGGTGGGCGCCGGCACCGGCGGCACCAGTGCCACCATAGGCCGTTTCATCCGCTACCAGCGCCACACCACGCAACTGTGCGTGGCCGACCCGGCCGGCTCGGTGTTCGGGGCCTACCACCGCAGCGGCGATGCAGACCTGACGGCAGCGGGCTCGCGCATCGAGGGCATTGGCCGCCCGCGCGTGGAGGCCAGCTTTATACGCGGCGTGGTGGACCGCATGCTGGAGGTGGAAGACGTGGATTCGATTGCCGCCATGCGCGAACTCTCGGCGCTGCTGGGCCGCAAGGTGGGACCGTCCACCGGCACCAACCTGATCGGCATGCTGGTGCTGGCCCGCGAAATGCGGGAGCGTGGTGAGCAGGGCTCCATCCTGTCGCTGCTGTGCGATGCCGGCGAACGCTACCTGCCCAGTTACCACCACGGCGACTGGGTGCAGGACGCGTTCGGCGACTGCAGCGCGGCCCAGGCACGCGTGCGCGAGAGCCTGCAGTGAGGCCGCCCTGCCCTTGCATGGGCGCCGCATGAAGCGGCCCGGCCGGCGCCATCTGCTGGGTTCGGCCGCCTCGCTGGCCGCCATGGCCGGTCTGGGCCCGGCTGCGCGCACTGCGGATGCGGCCACGGACACCCAACAGGGTGCGCTGACTTTTCCGCGTGACGCCGGTGCCCACCCCGGCTTCAAGACCGAGTGGTGGTATGTCACCGGTTGGGCCAATGTGCCGGGGCAGGCGGCGGCTTACGGCTTTCAGATCACTTTTTTCCGCAGCCGGGTGGACGGCACGCAGTCCATGCAGTCGCGCCTGGCAGCGAAACAGTTGCTGTTTGCCCATGCGGCCATCACCGATGTGCAGGGCAAACACCTGTGGCATGACCAGCGCATCGCCCGCTGGTCGGGTGAAGCGCCCGGGCAGAACCCCAGCGACACCGCTTCGGCAGCCACACAGGACACCGGTGTGCTGCTGCGCGACTGGTCGCTGCTGCGCGATGGGGCCGACCTGCATGCCCGGGTGCAGGCTGAAGGCTTTGCCATGGACCTGCGCTTTGCCGCCACCCAGCCGGTGCTGCTGCAGGGCCGGCAGGGTCTGTCGCGCAAGGGGCCGGACCCGCGCCAGACCAGCTACTACTACAGCCTGCCCCAGCTGCGCGCCAGCGGCACCTTGCGCCTGCAAAACAAGACCCTCGAACTGGCCCCCGGCAGCACCGCCTGGCTGGACCACGAGTGGAGCGAGGACATGCTGAGCAGTGACACGGGCGGCTGGGACTGGATCGGCATCAACCTGTTCGATGGCAGCGCACTCACCGCCTTTCAGCTGCGCGACAAGGAGGGTGCCGCGCTGTGGGACGGCGGCTCGTTTCGCGCCGGCAGCAGCCTGTACCCCTTCAGCCGTGGCGAGGTGGTCTTCAAGCCCTTGCGCAGCTGGCGCAGCCCCAGCAGCCGCACCAGCTATCCGGTGGAATGGATGGTGCGCACCCCGGCCGATTTCTATACCGTGAAGGCCGTGCTCGACAACCAGGAACTCGACAGCAGCAACTCCACCGGTGCCATCTACTGGGAAGGCCTGTGCGAGGTCTGGGACAGCAACAACAACAAGGTCGGGCGCGGCTATCTGGAAATGACCGGCTATGCAGCACCGCTGCGCATGTAGCGCCGCCGCGCCGCTTGCAAAACACCACAACACCCCCACCTAGACGCCCATGACAAAAGTAACAACAGAACGCGGCAAAGCCAGCAATCCCAAATCCCTCTCCGGCCTGCTGCCGTTTCTGCGGCCCTACCGGGGTCGCATCGGTCTGGCACTGTGCTTTCTGGTGCTGGCCGCCATGGCCACGCTGGCCTTTCCGCTGGCGCTGCGCAGCCTGATTGATGGCGGGTTGATGCAGGCCAACAAGGGTGACCAGATGATGGCGCTGCGCGAGCACTTCGGCCTGCTGTTCGCGGTGGCGGTGGCACTGGGCCTGTTCTCTGCGGGGCGCTTTTACATGGTGAGCTGGTTGGGCGAGCGGGTCACCGCCGACATCCGCAATGCGGTCTACCGCCATGTGCTGCACCAGAGCCCGGAGTTTTTTGAAACCACCCAGACCGGCGAGGTGCTGTCGCGCCTGTCGGCCGACACCACGCTGGTGCAGACGGTGGTGGGCTCGTCACTGAGCATGGGCCTGCGCAACCTGGTCATGGGCATTGGAGCCCTGGGCATTCTGGTGTGGACCAATCCGGTGGTGATGCTGGGCGTGGCCCTGGTGCTGGTGCTGATCGTGGTGCCCAGCGTGTGGTTCGGCCGGCGCGTGCGCAAGCTCTCGCGGGCCAGCCAGGACCGCATTGCCGACTCCAGCGCCATTGCGGCCGAGGTGCTCAACGCCATTCCAGTGGTGCAAAGCTATACCGCCGAAGGGCGCGAGGCCGAACGCTTCAACAGCTCCACCGGCAATGCCTTTGAGACCGCCGTGAAGCGTTCCCGTGCGCGCGCCGTGCTGGTGGCCTTCATCATCATCGCCACCTCGGCCGCGCTGCTCTGGGGCCTGTACCAGGGCACGCAGGCGGTGATGGCTGGCAGCATTACGGCCGGGCATCTGGGGCAGACCGTGGTCTATGTGATCATCCTGGCCGGTGCCTTTGCCGTGCTGGGCGAGGTGTATGGTGACCTGCTGCGCGCCGCCGGCGCCACCGAGCGCCTGATGGAGTTGCTGGGCACGCAGTCGCCGGTGACATCGCCCGCACAAGCGGTGACCGCCGCCATGCCGGTGGCCGGCAGCGCCATTGGCTTTGCAGGCATTGGCTTTCACTACCCCTCACGCCCGAACCAGGCGGCACTGAGCGACTTCACGCTGCGCATAGAGCCGGGCCAGACCGTAGCCATCGTGGGCCCCAGCGGTGCGGGCAAGAGCACGGTGTTCCAGTTGCTGCTGCGCTTTTACGACGCCCAGAGCGGCCAAATCGTGCTGGACGGTGTGGACACACGCCAGATGTCGTTGCAGGCGCTGCGCCAGCGCGTGGGCATAGTCCCGCAGGACGCGGTGATCTTCTCCACCTCGGCGCTGGAGAACATCCGCTACGGCAAACCCGATGCCAGCGACGCCGAGGTGCGCACGGCCGCCACGGCCGCCTTTGCCGACAGCTTTATTACCGCCCTGCCCCAGGGCTATGACACCTTTCTGGGCGAACGCGGTGTGCGCCTGTCGGGCGGCCAACGCCAGCGCATTGCGATTGCGCGCGCCATGCTGAAAAACCCGCCGCTGCTGCTGCTGGACGAAGCCACCAGCGCGCTGGATGCCGAGAGCGAACGGGTGGTGCAGGACGCACTGGAATCGGCCATGCGCAACCGCACGACGCTGGTGATTGCCCACCGCCTGGCCACGGTGCAAAAGGCCGACCTGATCGTGGTGCTGGACCACGGCCGTCTGGTCGAGCAGGGCACGCATGCGGAGCTGGTGGCGCAGGGTGGTGTCTATGCCGGCCTGGCCGCGTTGCAGTTCAACGCCTGAACCGGTGGGCATAGCAGCGGTATGGCGCTGGCAAGCGCCCCGCTGTGCCCTTGAAATCCGGGCCCTTGACTCGTACACTTGGCCGCAGAACATACACCCTTTCCGGAGCCCTCCATGGATGCTGTCAAAGCCAAGTCGTACCAGGTGAATGCGGTTGCCAAGCCCAAACCCTCCACCTAC
>CANBTQ010000064.1 GCA_947372425.1 Comamonadaceae bacterium
TCTGCGCCTTCCGTGTGGCGGGCGCGGACCTGCAGGTCGTTCACATAGCGGCCGAATTCATGCAAGCTGCCCAGCGCCTTGCCGCTCAATGCGCCACCCAGTGAAGACGAAAACAGCGCCTCGAACAGACTGAGCTTGTACTGGCTGGCATACACGCCCAGCGTGCCCAGGGTCTGGTGGCCTATACCGCGCTTGGGTGTGGTCACGGCGCGCACAAAGGCCGGGTCGTCATCGTTATTGGCCCACAAGCGAAACCAGGCGCAGAGGTCGCGGATTTCGGCGCGGTCAAAAAAGCTTTGGCCGCCGGAAACCTTGTACGGAATATTCGCCTTGCGCAGCGCCTTCTCAAAGGGCTTGGCCTGGTGGTTGGCGCGGTAGAGCACGGCAAAGTCCTTGAACTCGCGGTATTGCTTGCCGTCCTGCGCCAAGCTGCCCTCGGCACGCAGGCTCTGGATGCGGGCCACGGCGCGCTCGGCCTCGTGTTCCTCGCTGTCGGCATCGATCACGCGCACCGGCTCGCCTTCGCCCAGGTCGCTCCACAGGTTCTTGGGGAAGAGCTTGGGGTTGGGGCCAATCACATTGTTGGCGGCGCGCAGGATGGCCGAGGTGGAGCGGTAGTTCTGCTCCAGCGTGATCACCTTGAGCGCCGGGAAGTCCACTGGCAGTTTGCGCAGGTTGTCCAGCGTGGCGCCGCGCCAGCCGTAGATCGATTGGTCGTCATCGCCCACAGCGGTAAAACGCGCGGCATCGGCGGTCTCGCCCACCAGCAGCTTGAGCATCTCGTACTGCGTGGCATTGGTGTCCTGGTACTCGTCCACCAGCACATGGCCCATTTGCGCCTGCCAGCGGTGCCGCACCTCGGAGTGGTTTTGCAGCAGCTTCAGCGGCAGGCTGATCAGGTCGTCAAAGTCCACGCTCTGGTAGGCCGTCAGGCGCTCTTCATAGCGGCCCATCACGACGGCAGCCTGGCGTTCGTTGTCATTGGCAGCGGCGGCCAGGGCCTGCTCGGCATTCAGGCCGGCGCTCTTCCAGCCGCTGATGGTCCACTGCCAGGTGCGGGCCGTGGCGGCGTCCACCGTGCCGCCGGCGTCCTTGAGTATGCTGGTGACGTCGTCGGTGTCCAGAATCGAGAAGGCGGGTTTGAGGCCCAGTACCGCACCGTCCTGGCGCAGCATGCGCACACCCAGCGAGTGGAAGGTGCACACCACCACATCCTTGGCCGGCTTGCCGATCAGGCTTTTGGCGCGCTCGCGCATCTCGGCGGCGGCCTTGTTGGTGAAGGTGATGGCGGCTATGCGCTTGGCCGGCATGCCGGTCTGGATCAGGCGCGCAATCTTGTGCGTGATCACCCGCGTCTTGCCCGAGCCCGCGCCGGCCAGCACCAGGCAGGGGCCGTGCAGAAAATTGACAGCCTCTTGCTGGGCCAGGTTCATACCGGAGGAGTTGGGGGCAGACATGCAGACAGGGAAGGGGGAAGGCTGGGCAAAAGGCGAGGGCTGATCTTAACGGCAGGTGCTCCGGCGCGTAGCGCGTCCCTGCCCGGCCACCAAAGCCCTGACAATCGGGTGGTGCTCGCCATATGGACTCTTACCTTCCCTTTTTTTGCGCTGGTGGCCTGCGGCTACCTGGCAGCCCGTCACGGCCTGCTGGCGCTTGGCGCCATTCCCGGCCTGAACAGTTTCGTGCTGTTTTTTGCCCTGCCTTGCATGCTTTACCGTTTCGGTGCTTCGGCACCGGTAGCGCAGTTGTTTGATCCGGGCGTGGCGCTGACCTATTTGCTGTGCGGCCTGCTGATGGTTGCCTTGTGCCTGTTTTTGACGCGGCGCGGCCGCCTGGGCTGGAACGACGCAGCCTTTGGTGCCCTGGTGGCGGCCTTCCCCAATACCGGCTTCATGGGGGTGCCGCTGCTGGTGGCCCTGCTGGGCCAGGCCGCAGCCACGCCGGTGATCGTCTCGCTGCTGGTGGACATGGTGCTGACCACCAGTCTGTGCATCGCCCTGTCCCGGTTGGGGCCCCACGCGGTCATGGGCAATGCGGCCTCCGCCGAAGCGTCGGCCGGGCGGGCGGCCCTCAAGGCGCTGCGCAGCGTGGCTGCCAACCCCTTGCCCTGGGCGATTTTGCTGGGTGCGCTGGTGTCCTGCTTGCAACTGGCCGTGCCCAGGCCTGTGGCCGCCACGGTGGGGCTGCTGGCCGACGCGGCTTCGCCGGTGGCCTTGTTCACCATCGGGGCGGTGCTGGCGCGTTCCCGCATGCTGGCGCGCACGGACCAGACCCATGCCGTGCCCTGGCAGGCCACGGTGCCGGTGGCGCTGCTCAAGCTGCTGGTGCATCCGCTGCTGGTGTTCGGGCTGGGCTCGCTGGTGATGCAACTCGGTCTGCCACTGGATGCGTTTGCCCTGAAGGTGCTGGTGCTGCTGGCGGCCCTGCCCAGTGCCAGCAATGTGGTGCTGCTGGCCGAGCGCTACGGCGCCGACAGCGGGCGCATTGCGCGCATCATCCTGTTGTCCACGGTGGCGGCCTTCTTCACCTTTGCGGGCGCCGCGGCCTTGATGAGCGGGCGCTAACTGCGCAACGCGGCGGGTTTGCATAACAACCCGGCGCCGGGCCGCCCCGAGACGGGTTTAGGGCGGGGAATCTCACGGAGTGGGCGAACGAGGGGCCTATATCGCCAGTGGATCGACATCCACCGCCCAGCGGATCAACCCCTTGCAGGCCGGGTCCGAGCGGGTGGCGTGCAGCACATCGTGCCAGGCCGCCAGAAACTGTTGCAATGCGCCGCGCGACGGGCTTTCCACCAGCATCTGGGCGCGCTCTACATTGGCCACGCGCTGGATGCTCATGGGCACGGCCGGATAGACAAATACCTGCTCCAAAATCGGTGCCCAGCCGGGCCACTGCGCCATGTCTTCCAGCGCCGCCGCCCGCGCCTGGTTCAGAAAGGCCTGCGCCGCCTCCTGGGTGCGCGCCTCGGCCCGTACCAGCGCCTGGGCGCTGAAGGGCGGCATGCCGGCCTGCTGGCGTTCCTTGAGCTGCTGCTCGGCAAAGGCCGGGTAGTCATGTGCCTTGAGCGCCACATACAGGGGATGCGCTGGCTGAAATGTCTGAATCCAGACCTCGCTGCTATCGCCCAGGGCGGCGTCACGTCCGGAGCGCCCCGCTGCCTGCATCAGCAGGCTGAACAGGCGCTCGGGGGCCCGGAAGTCGCTGGAAAACAGCGCGCCATCCGGGTTCACCGCCGCCACCAGGGTGATGCGGCGGAAGTCGTGGCCTTTGGCAATCATCTGCGTGCCCACCAGCACGTCCACTTCGCCCGCGTGCACCGCCGCCAGTTGCGTCTCCAGTGTGCCCTTCAGGCGGGTGCTGTCGGCATCGATGCGGGCAATGCGCAGGGGCTCGCCCTCGGGGTGCTCGGCGCTGATGGTGCCGGGGCGGCGCACATCGGCCAGCAGTTCGGCCAGTTGTTCCTCGAGCTGCTCGGTGCCGCGCCCCATGGGCTCGATGTCGACATTGCCACAGGCCGGGCAGGCGCGCGGCACGCGCTCGGTAAAGCCGCAGTGGTGGCAGCGCAGGGTGCGGTCTATCTTGTGGAAGACGCGAAAGGCCGAGCAGTGCGGGCATTCGCTTTTCCAGCCGCAATCGGCGCAGTGCAGCACCGGCGCATAACCGCGCCGGTTCAGAAACACCATGCACTGTTCGCCGCGCGCCACCCGCTCGCGGATGGCATCCAGCAGCGGCAGTGAAAAGACGGCACGGCGTGGCTGGTGGTTCATGTCCACCCGGCGCACCAGGGGCAGGCCATCGGGTGTGCCGGACTGCTGGCGCATGGCCTTGCGGGCCAGCTGGTCGGTGCCCGGGCGCAGTGCCGCCGCAACAGGGGTTGCGGCGCCCGTTGTGGTGATGTGCGCCGCGCTGTCTTGCAGGCCGGCCGTGTCGGCACCGGGGCGCGTGGCGCCGCTGCCAATGCGGCTCGGCATGTGCAGACGCAGGTAGCGCCCACCTTCTGCTGCCGGGCGGCTGTGGTACCAGCTCTCCAGTGAGGGCGTGGCCGAGCCCAGCATGACCTTGGCGCCTTCGAGCTTGCCCCGGTACACCGCCAGGTCGCGGGCCGAATAGCGCGCGCCCTCGCTGCTCTTGTAGCTGGGGTCGTGTTCCTCGTCCACCACGATCAGGCGCAGCGCGGGCAGTGAAGCAAACACCGCCATGCGCGTGCCCAGCACAATGCGTGCGGCCCCGCTGTGGGCTGCCAGCCAGCTTTTCAGGCGCTGCGGGTTGGTCATGCCGCTGTGCAGGGACACCAGCGCCTGCTCACCATACAGCGGTGCAAAGCGCTCCAGAAAGCGCGCCTCCAACTGGGGTGTGAGGTTGATTTCCGGCACCATGACCAGTGCCTGCGCGTGCGGGTCACGCGCCAGAAACTCGGCCACGGCGTGCAGATAGACCTCGGTTTTGCCGCTGCCGGTGGCGCCAAACAGCAGGAAGGGTCCGCTTTGCGATTGGACCTGCTCCAGCACCCGGGCCTGCTCCGGGCTGAGGACCTGGGCCGCCTGCAAGCTGCCACCGGTCGCGCTGGCGGCAGGTTTGCGCTTGAGGCGGCGCTGCATCTGCGTGGGCGACAGGTCGCGCAACTGGGGCGGCAAGGCCGCCAGGGCCACTTCGCCGATGGAGCGCTGGTAATACTGGGCTGCAAAAGTCACCAACTGGCGCCAGGGCGCACCCAGCGGGGCGATGCCTTCCAGCGCACCGGCGATGTCACGCACCTTGTCCGGGTCCAACTCGCCGGTAGCGTCCACCGCGCCGGCTTCCCACACCACGCCCAGCGTTTCGCGCTGGCCCAGTGGAACACGCACCAGCGTGCCAGCAGGCCAGGCCTGCGCACTGCGATAGGTCAGCAACGGGCCCAGCGCGGAGTGTGCGGGCGTATGGACCAGAACACACAGCCAGGTGGTCATGGGCAAAAGGGCTGGGGGGCTAATGCCATCGTGGCGTGTCTGTCAAGGGGCTGCTTTGGGGTGCTTTGTTGATGTGAATCTGAGGAAAGTGGGCTAAGTGCTTGATTTACATAGCCTTTGCATGTAGTCCAAGATTTCTGTGGATAACTTTGTTTATATCTTCTTCGGAGCCCAGCCAAAGCCTTGATTTACAAGGCTTTGGCTGGAATGCCCAGAAAAAAAGCAAAGTTTTAAATCCTTATGAATCAACCACTTACGAACGCTATGGAGTTTGTAGCGGCCCCTCTTCAGATTTTTCATTGCTGCTCTGCCGCATCCCCTATTTTGTGCATAAGTGATGCGTCAGGTGCTTGCGTGTTACCCAAAACGTGGTATGAAAATCAGGCTCTTTGGGCTTTTGAGTGACTATGTACGGCTTCCACCAGCGCCGCTACGTTTTCCGGCGGCGTGTACTGGCTGATGCCGTGACCGAGGTTGAAAATGTGTGTCGGGCCGGTTCCGCTGCCTTGGTACGGCGCGCCGAAGCTGTCCAGCACGCGGCCCACTTCCTTGGCAATCTGGGCCGGCGGTGCAAACAGCACATTGGGGTCGATATTGCCCTGCAAGGCCTTGCCGGGGCCATTTTCAGAACCGCCGACCAGGGCGCGTGCGTTGCCCAGGTTGACGGTCCAGTCCAGACCCAGTACTTCGCAGTCCAGCGGTGCCATTTCTTTCAGCCACAGGCCGCCGCCCTTGGTGAACACCAGGCGCGGCACGATCTGGCCGTCCACACCCGTGCGCTTGAGTTGCGCCAGCACGCGGCGCGTGTATTCCAGCGAGAAGTCCTGGAAGGCACCGTCGGCCAGCACGCCGCCCCAGCTGTCAAAAATCATCACGGCCTGGGCGCCGGCGTCGATCTGGGCGTTGAGGTAGGTGGCCACGGCATCGGCGTTGATGGCCAGAATGCGGTGCATCAGGTCCGGGCGCGAATACAGCATGCTCTTGACCAGGCGGTAGTCGTCCGAGCCCTTGCCCTCGACCATGTAGCAGGCCAGTGTCCAGGGGCTGCCGGAGAAGCCAATCAGAGGCACGCGGCCGTTCAAGGCCTTGCGGATGGAGGTAACGGCGTCAAACACATAGCGCAGCTTCTCCATGTCGGGCACTTCCAGCTTGTCCACCGCGGCCTCGTCGCGCACGGCGGTGGCAAAGCGCGGGCCTTCACCCTGGGCAAAGGACAGTCCCAGGCCCATGGCGTCGGGCACGGTCAGGATGTCGGAAAACAGGATGGCGGCGTCCAGTGGGTAGCGTTCCAGCGGCTGCAGCGTCACTTCGGTGGCGTAGTCGGTGTTGGTGGCCAAGCCCATGAAGCTGCCGGCGCGGGCGCGTGTGGCGCAGTACTCGGGCAGGTAGCGGCCAGCCTGGCGCATCAGCCACAGCGGCGTGTAGGGCGTGGCCTGGCGCATGCAGGCGCGCAAAAAAGTGTCGTTCTGAAGCGGTGCGTATTGGGTCATGGGGGATGTGCTCGGGGCTAAAGGGAGATGTGCACATTGTCGCAGCACGTGAGCGCACCGGGTTTGACTTGACCGGGGTCATATGCAAGAAAGCCCGCCTGGCGGCGGGCCGGCGCCGCGTTTACAGCCGCGCCAGCGCCGCGCGCAACTCGTCCACGCCCAGGATCTCCGACATCACCACCGGTGCCCGGCCGGCCTGGTAGATCACATACACCGGCACACCGCTGCGGCCCAGGGCGCTCAGGGCCTGGCTGATGGCGGGGTCGCGCCGGGTCCAGTCGGCGCGCAGCAGCGTCACCTTCTTGCTGGCGAAATCGGCCAGCACTGCGGGCTTGGTCAGCGTGGTCTTCTTGTTGTACTGGCAGGTAATGCACCAGGCCGCCGTAAAGTCCACAAACACCGGTTTGCCCGCAGCCAGCTCGGCGTCCACCCGGCCCGGCACCCATGCCTGCCAGTCGCCGGCCTGCGCCGTGCCGCCAGCGGCGGCCGGCGCATCTTCCAATTTGAAAACATTCGGGCCCATGCTGACTGCCAGCCACAGGCCGCCCAGCAGCGCCAGCGTGGACAGCACCGTGCGGCTGCGTCCCTGCAAATTCAGGCACCAGACCAGCAGCGCCAGGCACAGCAGCAGGGCCAGCAGGCTGGCAGCGCCATCCACACCACTCAAATGCCCCAGCACCCAGATCAGCCAGACCACGGTGGCCCACATCGGGAAGGCCATGAAGCGGCGCAGCGTGTCCATCCAGGCGCCGGGCCGGGGCAAGAGCTTGCCCACGGCGGGCATCCAGCTGGCGGCCAGGTAGGGCAGGGCCAGGCCCATGCCCAGCGCCGCAAAAATGCCCAGGGCCTGCATGGCTGGCAAGGCAATGGCGTAGCCCAGCGAGGCGCCCATGAAGGGTGCCGTGCAGGGCGATGCAATCGCCACCGCCAGCACACCGGACAAAAACGCATCCCCCAGCGGGTGGCGCAGTTGCACGGTAGCCAGGTTGCCGGGCAGCAGGTTGCCCACCTCCAGCAAACCCATCAGGTTCAGGCCGATCAGGGTGAACAGCAGGGCCAGCACGGCGATAACCGACGGCGACTGCAACTGAAAGCCCCAGCCCAGTTGTTCACCACCGGCACGCAGGGCCAGCATCAGCCCGCCCAGCGCCAGGAAGGAGGCGACCACGCCCGCCGTATAGGCCAGGCCCTGGGCACGGTGGCTGTGGCGCTCGCCGGGTTTGGTAAAGGCCAGCACCTTGATGGCCAGCACCGGAAACACGCAGGGCATCAGATTCAGAATCAGGCCGCCCAGCACGGCGGCGGCCAGGGCCAGTGCCAAAGCCCCCAGGCTTTGTTCGGCCAGCGGCGCGGGCGCCACCGGGTTGCTCAGGGCCGTGTTCACGGTGGGCGCAGTGCCGGGTGCGGCCGCAGCGTCGTGGATGGCGGGCCAGTTGCCGTGCACCGTGGCCTCGGTGCGCACGCTGCTGTCGTCCAGTGCCAGCACAAAGCCCAGGGTGGCGGGCGACTCGCTGCGCAGGCTGGACAGGGCCATGGTGCTGGACCAGCTGCCGTCGGCCTGCCAGGTCTGTGTTGCGCCATCGGTGGGCGAGGGCGACAGCTGGGTCTCGATGATTTCCGGCGCCTCGATAAAGGCGCTGAGTTTTTTGCCACGCCAGGCTACGGGCAGGCCTGGCACCGACAGCGTCAGCCCATCCGGGGACACATGCGCCTGCGACTTGCCTGCCAGGGCCACCGGCTGGGCGGCGCGGGCCTTTTCAAAATCGGCAGCATGCAAGGCGGTGGAGCCGTGCAGCGGCACCTGCAGCACAAAGTTGCCGTCCTGTGGCACGCACTCCTGCTTGCACACCAGCCAGGAGGCCGCGAGTTTCACTTCCAGGCTGTCGGCCGGCGCACCCGGTGCAAAGGTCTTGGCAATGGTCAGCGGCACCGGTAGCAGCACCGTGCCTTCATAGCCAAAGTTGGAGAGCGATCCGATGTTGATTTTTTGCGGGGTCGGCCAGGCAATGTCGCCGGCGGTCACGCCGGCGGGCAGGCTCCACTCCAGGCGCGTGGGCAGGCCGGAGTCGCCGGCATTTTTCCAGTAGGTGTGCCAGTGCGGCTGGTGCGCAATTTGAAGGCCGACCCAGACCGTTTTGCCGGCACCCACGCCGTCGGGCGCAAAGGCCACCAGCTCGGCGCGCACCTGTTCGGTTTGCACCACCGCGCTGGTGCTGCTGCCACTGGCCGCTGGCTTGGCGAACTGGGCCAGGGCACCGCTGCATACGGCCAACAGTGCCAGACAGACCGCTGCCAGACGCAGCACAAAACGGGATTCAAACGGAAGGGACAGCCGGTTCATAGTGGGGGCAAGCGCGCAGCTTCAAGGGAGATGCCAAGGAAAGGGGGCGTCCAGCGCCAGCCTGCATTGTCGCCTCAGTCGGCAGATGCTGCAGCGTCGGTAAAAACAGCCGGCAGTTTTTTGGGGGCGCGTATGCGCAGCTGCTTGTTGACGTTTTCCTGGCCGAACACCACCTCGATGTCGGCCACCGCCACACCGAACAGCGGTGCCAGAAAGCGGACCATGTAGTCGGTCGCCTTGCCATCCTTGGGCGCGGCCGTCACGCTGATCTTGAGTTGCGTGCCTTTGGGTTTGCCAATCGCATCCTTGCTGGCCGAAGGCTTGCCCAGCACATTGAGCACCAGCACATCGCCGTCCCAGCCGAAGAAGGTGTCGCCGGTGCTGTTGCGCGGCGCCCTGCCATTGCCTGTGTCAGCGGCCGGCACGCCGGTCTTGCCAGCGGTCTTGGATCGGTGCTTGGTAGCCATGCTTTGATAATACGACCATGCCCGCCCGTATTGTTCTCGCCACCCTCAACGCCAAGTACATCCACGCCTCGCTGGGTCTGCGCTACCTGATGGCAAATATGGCGCGCCACGGCGGTGCCGATCTGGCCGCACGCACCACGCTGCAGGAGTTCACCATCCAGCGCCCGCCGCAAGACATTGTGGACGCGCTGCTGCAATCGCTGGGCGACGCCCGCGTGCGCGTGGTCGGCTTCGGCGTGTACATCTGGAACGTCACGCAAACCACCGAAGTCATACGCCTGCTGAAAAGCCAATGCCCGCAGGTCAGGGTGGTGCTGGGCGGGCCGGAGGTCAGCCATGAGTGGGAGGCGCAGGCCATCGTCGGGCTGGCGGACCACCTGATCACCGGCTGGGGCGATGTGAGTTTTCCCAAGCTCTGCAGGGCGCTGGTGCACGGCCCGCAGCCCTTGATGAAGGTGATTGCCGGTGAACAGCCGCCGCTGGATGCGCTGGACTTGCCCTATGACCAGTACAGCGACACCGACCTGGCGCAGCGTGTGCTCTATGTGGAGGCCTCGCGCGGTTGTCCGTTCCAATGCGCCTTTTGCCTGAGCGCGCTGGACAAGACGGCCTGGGCGTTTGAACTGGAGCCGTTTCTGGCCGCGCTGGCATCACTGTATGTGCGGGGCGCGCGCCACTTCAAGTTTGTGGACCGCACCTTCAATCTCAAGGTGCAGATCTCGGTGCGCATCCTGCAATTCTTTCTGGACCGGCTGCAGGCTGCGCCACAGGACCCCCTGTTTTTGCACTTTGAACTGGTGCCCGACCATTTGCCCGATACCTTGAAGACCATGGTGGCGCAGTTTCCGGCCGGGGTGCTGCAGTTTGAGATCGGCATCCAGAGCTTCAACCCGGATGTGCAAAGCCGCGTCGCGCGCCGGCAGGACAATGACAAGACCGGCGAGAACATCCGCTGGCTGCTGGCGCACAGCACCGCGCATCTGCACACCGATCTGATCTTCGGCCTGCCTGGTGAGAGCTGGGACAGTTTTGCGCATGGTTTTGACCGGCTCCATGCCTTGGGCCCGCACGAAATCCAGCTGGGTGTGCTCAAGCGCCTGCGCGGCACACCGCTGGCCCGGCGCAGCCTGCCCGGCGCGGAGGCGGAGGACGGCATGGTCTACGCCACCGCGCCGCCCTACACCGTGCTGCAAACCGGCGCCGTTACCGCCGAACAGGTGCAGGCCTTTACCCGCATGGCACGGTACTGGGATCTGCTGGTCAACTCCGGCCGCTTCGGCCAAAGCAGCCGCCTGCTGCTGCAGGGCCCCAGCGCTTTTGCCGCCTGGACTGCGTTCTCGCAGTGGCTGTGGCAGCGCAGTGCCAGCACCCACCGGCTTACGCCCGAGGCCCTGCTGGACGCGGTGTTTGACTACCTGACGCAGCTGCGCGGGCTGGACGCCGGCACCGTGCGCAGCGCCTTGCTGGCCGACTACCTGGCCAGTGGTGCACGCTCCCATCCGCAGGCCTTGCACGGCCTGCTGCCGCGCCGCGAAAAGACAGCGCAGCCGAAGCGAGCGGCGGCGCAGCGCCAGACGCGGCACCAGACTGCAGCCGCGCAGGGCCCGGAAGCCAGTCCGCACACGCAGGCTGCGCTGCCCGCCGCGTCGACGCTCTAAGATAGACGCCATGAGAACCACATCACGCTTTTGGGCCGACTGGACCGCACGCGACTTTGCCCAGGCCCACGCCCATGGGCGCATGGCGCAGACCATTGCGGTCTTGCCCGTGGCTGCAACCGAACAGCACGGCCCGCACCTGCCACTGAATGTGGACACTGCGCTGGTGGATGGCGTGATTGCGGCCGCCCTGCCGCAGCTGGCGGCCGATGTGCCGGCCCTGTTTTTGCCGACCCAGGCCGTGGGCCTGAGCCCGGAACATGCAGCCTTTGCCGGCACCCTCACGCTCAAGGCCGAGACCACGCTGCGCCTGTGGACCGAACTGGCCGAGTGCGTGGCTGCAGCCGGCGTGCGCAAGCTGGTGCTGCTCAATTCCCACGGCGGCCAGGTCGGGCTGATGGACGTGGTGGCGCGCGACCTGCGCGCGCGACTGGGCATGCTGGTCTACAGCGTCAACTGGTTTGGCCTGCCCCTGGTCGGGCCTGCGGGCGAGGATGTGAACGCGCTTTTCAGCGCGCACGAACACCGCTTTGGCATCCATGCCGGCGAGATCGAAACCTCCATGATGCTGGCGCTGGCACCCGAGCGGGTGGACATGGCGCAGGCGCGCAACTTTGCCTCCACCTCGGAAGACCGCGCACAGCAATTTGCCATTCTGGGCAACGGCAAAAGTGCCAAGCTGGGCTGGCAGATGCAGGACTACAACCCGGCCGGTGCTGTGGGCAACGCGGCCGCCGCCACGGCAGAAAAAGGCCGCGCCGTGCTGGATGCCGCCGGCCTGGCGCTGGCCCAGCTGCTGGCCGAGTTGCACCAACTGCCGTTGCAAACCCTGGTTACGCGCTAAGCCGCAGCGGCCTGCTCCACCAGCACGGTGTTCAGCTGGGTCATCTGGTCGAGTTCCATCACCGCCGTGTTGATGTCGGCCATGCCATGGCTTTGCTTCTAGCCCTGGGCCGCGTCCATCGCCGCATGCATGGAAATCTCTCCCGGGGTATGCAGCCCACCCGGCAGAAGCTGACACATTCCGGTGCTGCAGACGTGCCGCTCCAACCGGTTTCAGGCGTGGCTGATCCAGTCAGCGCAGGCCGGCATATCCAGATGCGGCAGGGTGTTGAAGCTCAGCAGCGCGTGGCA
>CANBTQ010000065.1 GCA_947372425.1 Comamonadaceae bacterium
TTGCCTTCGTCACCGACCCCGACGGTTACAAGATTGAACTAATTCAGCGCGACGCCTAAGCAACCTTGCGCAGCGCGTGCGTGGCCTGGGCCAGAGCGGTCACACGCGCCCAGTCACCGGCTGCCACAGCGTCAGCCGGCACCAGCCAGGAGCCGCCCACACAGACCACATTTGGCAGTGCCAGAAACTCCGGCGCGTTTTGCAGCGTCACGCCGCCTGTGGGGCAAAACTGCACGTCAAAGAACGGACCGCTCCAGGCCTTGAGCATGGCCGGGCCGCCGGCCTGCATGGCGGGGAAGAACTTGAGCTGGGTGAAGCCGTCTTCCTGCGCCATCATGATTTCACTGCCGCTGGCCACGCCGGGCAACAGCGCCAGACCAACATCGCGGCAAGCCTGTCCCACCGCACTGGTGTAACCGGGGCTGACGGCAAAACGCGAGCCGGCATTGGCTGCCGCCTGGGCATCCGCCCTGGAGCGCACGGTGCCGGCGCCGACCACGGCCTCGGGCACCTCCCGGGCAATGGCTTCGATGCAGGCCAGTGCCTGCGGCGTGCGCAGGGTGACTTCCAGCATGCGGATGCCACCGGCCACCAGGGCGCGCGCCATGGGCACGGCATGGGCCACGTCGTTCAGAACAATGACCGGGATGACCGGCGCGTCCTGCATCACTTGCAGGGCGCTAAAAGATTGGGGAGTGCTCATCGTTGTATTCCTGTTGTGAGGGGGTTGGCTTAGAACCAGGTGCAGGCGCCCTGCTCGGCTGCCAGCGCATTGCGCCGCATGTTGGCAAACAGCTCGCGGCCCATGCCCACGCCGTTGGCGGCACGCAGGGCTTCGGGCATGGTGGCCACGGGGCGGGCGGCCCACTCGGCGGGCTCCACCAGCACCTGCAGGGTTTCGGTATTGGCGTCCAGGCGGATCACATCGCCGTCGCGCACCTTGGCCAGATCACCACCCGCGGCCGCCTCGGGCGACACGTGGATGGCGGCCGGCACCTTGCCGGACGCGCCGCTCATGCGGCCATCCGTTACCAGTGCCACGCGGAAGCCCTTGCCCTGCAGCACGGCCAGCGGAGGGGTCAGCTTGTGCAACTCGGGCATGCCATTGGCTTGGGGCCCTTGCCAGCGCACCACGCAGACCACGTCGTGGTTGAGTTCATCGGCCTTGAAGGCGGCGTGCAGCGCTTCCTGCGAATCAAACACGCGGCAGGGCGCCTCAATGATGTGGCGGTCATCCGGCACGGCAGAGATCTTGATCACGCTGCGGCCCAGGTTGCCCTGCAGCAGCTTGAGGCCGCCGCTGGCGCTGAACGGGCTGCTGGCCGGACGCACCACGCCCTCATCCTGGCTGGCACCGGCGTCATGCCACTCCAGGCTGCCGTCGGCCCTGGCCGAGGGAATGCTGCAGTATTCGCGCAAACCACCGGCACGCACCGTCAGCACGTCGGCGTGCATAAAGCCCGCATCCAGCAGTTCGCGGATGACAAAGCCGGGGCCGCCGGCGGACTGGAACTGGTTCACATCGGCGCTGCCATTGGGGTAGACGCGCGTCAACAGCGGCACCACGTCGGACAAGGCCGAGAAGTCATTCCAGTCGATGATGATGCCGGCGGCGCGGGCCACGGCCACCCAGTGGATCAAATGGTTGGTGGAGCCGCCCGTGGCCAGCAGGGCGACCATGGCATTGACGATGCAGCGCTCGTCCACCAGCTTGCCGATGGGCGCAAAGCGCTTGGCCTTGGTGATGTTCAGCACGGTGCGGGCCGCTTCCCGCGTCAGCTCTTCACGCACGCTGTTGCCGGGGTTGATGAAGGCGGTGCCGGGCACATGCAGGCCCATGGCCTCGAGCAGCATCTGGTTGCTGTTGGCGGTGCCGTAGAAAGTGCAGGTGCCGGGGCCGTGGTAGGCGGCCGACTCGGCGGCCAACAGCTCTTCACGACCGACCAGGCCTTGGGCGGCCTTCTCGCGCACCTTGGATTTTTCGTTGTTGGACAGGCCCGAAGTCATGGGACCGGCCGGCACAAACACCGTGGGCAAATGGCCGAAGTGCAAGGCGCCGATCAACAGGCCGGGCACGATCTTGTCGCACACGCCCAGCATCAGGGCCGCGTCAAACACATCGTGGCTGAGCCCGATCGCCGTGGACATGGCGATGGTGTCACGCGAGAACAGGCTGAGTTCCATGCCCTCAAAACCCTGCGTGACGCCGTCGCACATGGCTGGCACACCGCCGGCCACCTGCGCCGTGGCGCCGTGTTTGCGCGCCTCGGTCTTGATCAGATCCGGGTAATGCTGCAGCGGTGCGTGGGCCGAGAGCAGGTCGTTGTAGGCGGTGATGATGCCGATGTTGGGGGCCTTCTCGGCCACCACCTTGAACTTGTCACTGCCGGGCAGCGCGGCAAAGGCGTGCGCCACGTTGGCGCAGCCCATGCGCTCGGCACCGGGCTTGCGCGCAATGGCCGCATCCACCTGGGCCAGGTAGGCGCTGCGGGTGGGGCCGCTGCGCTCGCGGATACGGCGGGTCACGGCCTCTACGGTGGGGTGCAGGGTGGTCGGATGGCTGGGATTTGACATGGTGCTTTAGCGTCCTCAAGGGTTTGTAACTAAATTACATGTTCAATGGTAACTGGGAATGCGGGCCTTGTGTATGCCCGGAGTTACCAGTGGGGTACAGAACAGGCCGCGCGATACCCGTGCAGCCGGGCAGCCCCCGCCCCGGCCCGCCTGGCAGAGCCGCTTAACGCGCCTGCAGCAGCCGCAGGGCTTCCTCGAAGTCAAAGCCGCTGATGGCCTGCTCCAGTTCGCCGGCCTGCGCCAGGGTGACGTGCAATGCGGGCGCATGCTGCTCCCACAGCCCCTGGGCTTCCGAGTCATCCTGCTCCAGCATGTGCTGCAGGCTGGCAATCACCGCCTGCACTTCTTCGCGCTGCGCCGCCGTCAACTCGGCGGGCACGGCGGCCACCGGTTCCACGATCAGGCCCGGCGTGGCACGCAGGGCAGCCATCAGTGCCTCCAGTTGCGCCTGGGCGGGCGGAATCAGGCGCTCCAGCACCTGCGGCCCGGCGCCTTCGTGCAGGGCCTGCTCCAGTTCAGCCGCCAGTGCCCGCAGGGGCTGGGCACCCATGCTGGCTGCCAGTCCCTTGAGCGTGTGGGCCAGGCGTTCCGCAGAGGCCGCATCGGCCTCGCGCAGGGCCTGCTGTATCTGTTCCACCGCGTGCTCCTGCGACTTGATGAACTTGCCCAGCATGGCGATATACAGGGCGGCATTCTGGTTGGCCTGGCTCAGGCCCTGTTTCACATCCAGCCCCGGCACCTGGCGCAGCGCGTCCAGCACCTGGGTCTGCGTGTCGGCCGCGGCCACCGGCAGGGCTGCCGGTGCGTCCGGTGGCGCGGCCTGACCCAGGCCCTCGCGCGGCTTGATCCAGCTCAGCAGGGCACGCCACAGCTCTTCAGGATTGATGGGTTTGCTGACAAAACCATTCATGCCGGCGGCCAGGCAACGCTCTTTGTCTGCCAGCATGGCGTTGGCCGTCATGGCCACCACCGGCAGCGACTGTGCCGGGTAGGTTTCGCGAATCAGGCGCGAGGCGGTAACGCCATCCATCACCGGCATCTGCATGTCCATCAGCACGATGTCGTAGGGCTGGTCTTCGGCGTGCCGGGCATGCACCTGGTTGACGCCGACATGCCCGTTCTCTGCCACATCCACCTCAAAGCCAACGCCACGCAGCAGTTCGCAGGCCACCAACTGGTTGATCTCGTTGTCTTCCACCAGCAGAATGCGCGCACCGCGCAGGGGCCGCATCGCAGTTTCCAGCACGCTGGCGTCGGGACGGCGCGCGGCGGCGGCCGACTCCCGTGGTGCGGCACCCATCAGCTGCATCATCGTATTGACCAGCAGCGAGGCGCTGACCGGCTTGGCCAGCACATGTTCAATGCCCAGCACTTGCGCCCCCTTGATCAGCTCCTGGCGCCGGTGCGCCGTCACCATCAGCACAAAGGGCACGGTCCGCGGATGCCGCTGGCGCAGTGCCCGCACGGTTTCCAGACCATCCATGCCGGGCATTTGCCAGTCCATCATGACAAACTCAAACGGCGATTGGGCTCCGTTTGCGGTGTCCAGCGCCTGCAGGGCGGCCGGCCCCGAATTGACGTGCTCGACCACAAAGCCCAGTTCCTGCATCAGATCGCACAGCACCAGCGCGGCCGCCTCGTTGTCGTCCACCACCAGCACCCGGCTGCCATGCAGATCCACACTGGGACGGGTGATGATTTTTTCCTGCGAGACAATGCCCAGGCGCGCGGTGAACCAGAAGGTCGAGCCCTTGCCATGGGTACTCTCTACCCCGACCTCGCCGCCCATGGCCTGTGCCAGACTTTTGCTGATGGCCAGGCCCAGACCGGTGCCGCCGTACTGCCGCGTGGTGGAGCTGTCAGCCTGCTCAAAACTCTGGAACAGCCGGCCCATCTGCTCCGGCGTCAGACCGATGCCGGTATCGCTGACCGAGAAATGCAGCAGCGCATCGGTTGCCGTTGCTTCGCTGACCCGCACGCTGATGCGCAATTCGCCCTGGTGTGTGAACTTCACCGCATTGTTGGCGTAGTTGATGAGAATCTGGCCGATGCGCAGGGGGTCGCCCAGCAGGTGCTTGGGCACCTGGCTGTCAAAACTGCAGAGCAGCTCCAGACCCTTGGTTTCGGCCTTCTCGCTGAGCAGGTTGATCACGTTGTCAATCACCGACTCCAGCTCAAACTCCACGCGCTCCACCTCCAGCTTGCCGGACTCGATTTTGGAGAAGTCGAGAATGTCGTTGATGATGCGCAACAGGTGCTCGCCGCTCTGCTTGATCTTGCTCAGGTAGTCCTGAATGCGCGGCGGCATCTCGTTCTTCAGCGCCAGCCCGGACAGTCCGATGATGGCGTTCATGGGCGTGCGGATCTCGTGGCTCATGTTGGCCAGGAAATCGCTCTTGGCATGGGACGCGGCCTCGGCCTCCTGCATGGCCGCGATGATGGCCTCCTCGGCCTGGCGCTCCAGCGTGATGTCGCGTGTTACGCCGTGCATGAAGATGGGCTTGCCCGTGGCATCGCGCAGCAGCGTACCCATGTCGTGGATCCACAGAACCGCCCCGTTGTCCATGCGCTGGATCGGATACTTGGCGTCATACATCTCGCACCTGCCGTCCAGCGTGTCGACATACTTGCGGTTGACGTCGTCTGCAAACTCCTGCCCGGCGGCATCCACAATGCACTGCGTCCACTCCCGGCCCGGCGAGATTTCGCCCAGGTTGGCGGGCAGACCAAGCAGGCGGGCCGTGCGGGCGCTCACGCGCGGCAAATAGCCGTCCCGCACGATATCCACCGTCCAGGTTCCGCACTTGGCCATCTCCAGCGCCTGGTCCAGCACCGTGTTGCTGAATTCGGTGGCCTGCTGGGCCTGCTGCAGGGCCAGCATATTGGCTTCCTGCTCGCTCCAGGAGCGCACAATCAGCAGCACGAACACATGGGCCGCCAGGGCAAACAGGACAATCAGGCCGCCTATGGTCCAGGCCTGGTTGCTCCACTCGGTGCGTGACGCTTCGCCGGTCAGGCCAACGTTCACCAGGTAACCGTACTTCTGGCTGCGCGAATACGCGTAATTGCGTTGCAGTCTGTCGATCTGGGGGGCTGCGCTGACATAGCTGCCCTGCTGCGGCTCCTCTTCCAGTGCGTTCTGCATTTGCGGCGGGATGTTGTGACTACCGGTTGGTTCCGGGAATACGTCTTTGCCCTGCATGCGCCCGGCCACCAGCAGCAGGTTGCGATCCTGCAGCGACACGGTGCCATGGGATTCCAGCTCCAGTTCAGCAAACATCTTCTGGATCACGCTGACGTCGATGCGCGCATAGACCACGCTGAGAAAACGGCCCTCCTTGCTGCGCGCAGCGCGGGAAAACTCCCAGCCCCAGGTCTGGCTGACCGGACTGAAGACCGGCGGGCCTATGTACAGCGTGCTGGTGGTGTCGTCGCGCGGTACGGTGTAGTAGGCGCGGTTGCTCACATCCAGGTCTTGCGCACCGCGGGACGAGGGGTCGATGTTGTAGACCACGGTGCCATGGTCGTCGGTGGCCTGCAACTTGATGTCGGGCAGGCGGGCCGAGAGACGCATCAGCTGGAAGTTCAGGTAGGCCGGACTGAGCTTGCCTTCGGACTCCTCCCGGGCGATTTCATCGGTGGCCGATTGCATGCTGACGTTGACGGTGTCCACCAACTGGTCGATGGACATTTGCATGGTCTTGGCCATGTTCTGGCCGGTCACTGCAACCCGCAATTCGACCTGGCGGTGCATATAGCTGAGCAGGGAGACGGCGGCCACCACAATGAACAGCATGGCCAGGGTCAGGCCAAAATACAGCTGGGCGCGCCGCTGCGCAATCGTGAACTGCATGGCCCCCGGACTGTTCAGTAGCGTGGCGAGTTGGTCTATGGGATACCCCAACACCCGCGCAATTCGACGCAAAAGTGGCACCTGACCTCCCTGAAATGGCTCCATCGCCGGGAGAATTTACTTGGAAACGGGATGTCGGTCCAATACTATTTGTTCGAATGGGTGTTCATATCGTTGGCGCATTCCCGTGGATTTCCGACTGCTGCCGGGCAAATCCCGGTTACGGCTAGACTGAAGTCATGAAATCCATTGCCGACCTCCGCAAAAGTTATGAACGCGCCGAACTGGACGAAAGCGCGTCGCACGCCGACCCGCTGCAGCAATTCGACCAATGGCTGCAGCAAGCCATTCAGGGCGAGGTGCCCGAGCCCAATGCCATGACCCTGGCCACCGTGGGCAGCGACCTGCGCCCCTCGACCCGCGTTGTCCTGGTGAAGGGCTATGACGCGCGCGGCATAGTCTGGTACACCAACTACGAGAGCCGCAAGGGCCGTGAGCTGGCCGGCAACCCGTTTGCCGCCCTGCAATTCCATTGGGTGGAGCTGGAGCGCGTGGTGCGCATCGAAGGCTTGGTGGAGCGCGTGAGCGCCGAAGAAAGCGATGCCTATTTCCACAGCCGCCCGCTGGACTCGCGCATAGGCGCCTGGGCTTCGCCGCAGAGCGAGGTCATTCCGGGGCGCACCGTGCTGGTCACCAATGCGGCCAAATACGCCGCGCAGTTCCTGTTGCAACCGCCGCGACCGCCACACTGGGGCGGCTACCGCCTCAAGCCTGACAACTGGCAGTTCTGGCAGGGCCGCAAAAGCCGCCTGCATGACCGCCTGCGCTACAGCCTGCAGGCCGACGGCGGCTGGCTGCGCGAGCGCTTGGCACCCTGATGCCGGGGCTTGATTACTTCACGGAAACCGCATCGGTGATGCGGTAAAACAGACCGTAGGGGTCGTCCTTGAGCACGGCGAACTGGCCTTCCACAACCACGGCCTCCAGCGAATATTTCACCGGCGTCTTGGTCTTGACCTCGACCATGCTTTCCGGACCGCCCGGCACACAGAAGGAGCAGGTCAGGGGCACCGAGCTGAGCAGAAAGTGCTTCTGCTTTTCGCCCGGATCCAGCGGCATCATGAAGCCCTGGATGCGCTGGCTCTTCTGGTTGAGCGCCTGAACGGTGTTGGGAAACACCGGCAGCACGCGGTTCTTTTCCACCCGGGTTTTTACTGCCGTCAGCACCGACCAGGGCAGCACATCCGCCCGGTCCTGCAGCGGGGCAAACGGGCTGTTGGGGCTGTGCACGCCGGCACCGGTACCCATGGGCACACCGCTATCGGCCAGCGGCGCACTGAGCTGGGCCTGGCTGGTGCCGGTGAGCAGCAGGGCCGCTGCCAGCGCAGCGGCAGCAAAAGAAGACGAGGTGCGGAGATTCATGGGCGTGGGTTCCTTGCGCCAAGTCTAGTGCCCATGGACGCCACCTGCCTCAAACTTTTTGTAAACGTGCAAAGGTCTTGCGGAACTTGGCCACCTTGGGTGCGGCCACAGCCATGCAGTAACCCTGGTTGGGATTGCGTTCAAAAAAATCCTGGTGATAGGCCTCGGCCGCTGCGTACTTCTCCAGCGGCAGCAGCTCGGTCACCACCGGGCTGCGGTAGATGCCGCTGTCGGCCAGTTCAGCCAGCACGTCACGCGCAACCTGCTCCTGCTCGGGCGTGGTGAAGTAAATGCCGCTGCGGTATTGCGTGCCGGTGTCATTGCCCTGGCGGTTCAGGGTGGTCGGGTCGTGGATGACAAAAAAGATTTCCAGCAGCTCACGGGTACTTACCTGCTGCGGGTCATAGACCAGCTTGACCACCTCGCAGTAGCCGGAGGCACCGGTACACACCAGCTCGTAGCTCGGGTTGGGCAGGCTGCCATTGCAGTAGCCGGACTCCACATCCTGCACGCCGCGCACCTGCACATAAACGGCTTCCGAACACCAAAAACAACCCGCGCCCAGCGCCAGGGTCTGCAATGCTTCCGCCATACTGGTTCATCCTTTTCACACTTGGTCGCGGCATCTTACGTCGCCGGTCTTGCCCTTGGTGATGGCACTGGTTTGACACTGGCAGGCCCCAAAGCTACACTAATAACCCATTAGTCAGTAAATCACATGACCCAGTCCTGCCCCGTTTGCCAGATTGTCAGCACGGTGCGCGCCAAGCGCGAACGCCGCAAGGAAGCCCGGCCAGGCGAATTGCTGGCTGCGGCACTCGACCTGTTTGTGGAAAAAGGCTATGCCGCCACCCGGGTCGAAGAAGTGGCGCAGCGTGCCGGCGTGTCCAAAGGCACACTGTTTCTGTATTTCTCCAGCAAGGAAGAACTCTTCAAGGCCGTGGTGCGCGAAAACATATCCGGCCGCTTTGCCGAGTGGGGCGAAGAACTCAACACCTTTGAGGGCAGCAGCGAAGAACTGCTGCGCTACTGCCTGACCAGTTGGTGGGAGCGTATCGGCAACACCCAGGCCTCGGGCATCCCCAAACTGATGATGAGCGAAGCCGGCAACTTTCCGGACCTGGTGCACTTCTTCCAGCAGGAAGTGGTGCAGCCCGGCAATGACCTGATCCAGCGCATCCTGCAGCGCGGCGTGGCACGTGGTGAGTTGCGCGCCATCGATCCGGTGTACGGCATCTACGCCATCCTGGCGCCCATGGTTTTCCTGAATATGTGGAAGCACGGTCATGGCAGCTGTGGCGACAGACGCATACAGCTCGACCCGCAGCAATACATTGCGTCGCAGTTGCACATTCTGTTGAACGGCCTGCGCAGTGAGCCCGGCACGCCCGCGCCTGCAACCAAGAAAAGCCCGGCATGAAACTTTCCGCAAAGTGGATCTCGGCCGCCGTGGTGCTGGCCCTGCTGGGCGGCGGTGTATGGCGCGCCCTGTCGTCACGCGAATCCGCACGCCAGGCCCTGGATGCACAGCAGGCCACGCAGCAGCAACTCTCGGCAGAGTTGGTGGCCACCGATGTGGTCCAGGCACAAGCCCTGCAACTGCAACAGGTGCTGCCGATTTCCGGTGCCATCAAGGCGGTGAACTCCGCCTTCGTCAAGGCCCGGGTGGCCGGTGAACTGCAGGGTCTGACGGTGCGCGAGGGTGACACCGTCAAGGCCGGCCAGGTGCTAGGCCAGGTCGACAGCACCGAGTCGCAGGCCCGCGTGCAGCAGGCGCAGCAGCAGGCCGAGTCGGCCAAGGCCCAGGTGGACATTGCCCAGCGCAGCCTGGACAACAACCAGTCGCTGGTGAGCCAGGGCTTTATCAGCAAGACGGCGCTGGACACCTCGCTCAACAACCTGGCCGCCGCCCAGGCCAACTACCGGGCGGCCCAGGCCGGAACCGAGCTGGCGCGCAAGACATTGGACGACACCGTGCTGCGTGCCCCGATTGGCGGCCAGATAGCCCAGCGCCTGGCGCAAACCGGCGAGCGCGTGGCGATCGATGCCAAGGTGCTGGAAATTGTGGACCTGCGGGCACTGGAGCTGGAAGCTGCACTGGGCGCAGCCGACTCGGTGCAGGTGCGCATCGGGCAGAAAGCCCAGCTCCAGCTGGAAGGCCTGGCGCAGCCGGTAACGGCGCGCGTGGTGCGCATCAACCCCAGCACCGTGGCCGGCAGCCGCTCGATTCTGGTCTATCTGGCGCTGGAGGACGGCGGCAACCTGCGCCAGGGCCTGTTTGCGCAAGGCACGCTGGCCACCGGCCAGGTAAGCGCACTGGCAGTGCCGCTGGACACGGTGCGCACCGACAAGCCGCAACCCTATGTTCAGCGGGTAGTCGACGGCCGCGTGGTGCACCAGACGGTGCACACGGGTGCGAGCGGGCAATGGCAGGGCGTGCCCATGGTCGAGGTGCAGGGCATTCCGGCGGGCGCCGAACTGCTGGTGGGCGCCGTGGGCGCGTTGCGCGAAGGCACGCTCGTCAAACGCGCGGCGGGCAAGACCTGAATGTGGTTCACTCGCGTCAGCCTGAAAAATCCGGTGTTTGCCACCATGGTCATGCTGGCCCTGGTGGTGCTGGGTCTGTTTTCACGGCAGAGCCTGCAGGTGGACCAGTTCCCCAATGTCGACTTTCCGGTGGTGGTGGTCACGGCCGATTACCCCGGCGCCTCGCCCGAGGTGGTGGAAAGCGAAGTCTCCAAAAAGATTGAGGAAGGCGTCAACTCGATTGCCGGCATCAAGAACCTGACCTCGCGCAGCTACGAGGGCCAGGCCGTCATCATTCTGGAATTCGATCTGGCCATTGACGGGCGCAAGGCGGCCGACGACGTGCGCGAGAAGGTGGCCGCCATCAAACCGCTGCTGCGCGCCGAGGTGAAAGAGCCGCGCGTGCTGCGCTTCGACCCGGCGGCGCGCGCCGTCTGGTCGGTGGCCGTGATGCCGGATGCGACGACCGCCCAGGGCAAGGTGCCGGACGCGGTGGAACTCAGCAACTGGGCCACCCAGACCCTGCAGAAGCGGCTGGAGAATGTGCGCGGCGTGGGCTCGGTCACCATGGTGGGTGGCACCCAGCGCGAGATCAATATTTACCTCAACCCGCAGGCCCTGGAATCCCTGGGCATCACGTCCGACCAGGTGGTGGCGGCCGTCACCAGCGAGAACCAGGAGGTGCCGGTGGGCACCCTGAACAACCCGCAAAAAGAACTGGTGGTGCAGATCAATGCCCGCATGCAGCGGCCAGAGGACTTTGGCAAGATCATCGTGGCGCGCCGCAACGGTGTGGCCATCCGGGTGGAGCAGCTGGCCCGCATTGCCGATGGCGCGCAGGAGGTAGACAGCCTGGCGCTTTACAACGGCCAGCGCACCCTGCTGATGAACGTGCAGAAATCGCAGGACGAGAACACCATCGCCGTGGTGGACGGCCTGCAAAAGGCCCTGGCCGAAATGCAAAAGCAGCTGCCGCCCGGCGTGCGGCTGGAGCAGATCACCGATGGCTCACGCGCCATCCGCGTCTCGGTCAACAATGTGCGCGAGACGCTGATGGAGGGTGCCGCGCTGACCGTGCTGATCGTGTTTTTGTTCCTCAACTCCTGGCGCTCCACCGTCATCACCGGCCTGACCCTGCCGATTGCGCTGATCGGCACCTTCTTCTTCATGAAGCTGCTGGGCTTCACCATCAACATGATCACGCTGATGGCGCTGAGCCTGTGCGTGGGCCTGCTGATTGACGACGCCATCGTGGTGCGCGAAAACATCGTGCGCCATGTGCAGATGGGCAAGAGCGCGTTCAACGCGGCGCTGGACGGCACCCAGGAAATCGGCCTGGCCGTGCTGGCCACCACACTGTCCATCGTGGCCGTGTTTCTGCCCATCGGCTTCATGGGCGGCATCATCGGCAAGTTCTTCCACGAGTTCGGCCTGACCATCGTGGCCGCGGTGATGATCTCGATGTTTGTGAGCTTTACGCTGGACCCCATGCTGTCGAGCATCTGGCATGACCCCAGCATTGCAGACCATGGCCGCAGCGGCGCACCGCGCGGCTGGTATGACAAAACCATAGGCCGCGTCACCGGCTGGTTTCACCGCAGCACCGAGCAGCTGGCGGA
>CANBTQ010000066.1 GCA_947372425.1 Comamonadaceae bacterium
GAGCGCGGCATGAAGCTGTACTTCGAGCGCTTTGACGGCCAGGCTGTGACCTGTGACGACTTTGCCGCATCGATTGCCGAGGCCAACCCCGAGTCACCCCTGGCCAAGCTGCTGCCGCAGTTCAAGCGCTGGTACAGCCAGGCCGGCACCCCGCGCGTAGCTGCACGCGGCGAGTACAACGCCGTATCACAGCGTTACACCCTGCACTTCAGCCAGAGCTGCGCCGCCACACCGGGCCAGACCGACAAGCAGCCCTTTGTGATCCCGATCAGCCTGGGCCTGCTGGGCGCCGCCAGCGGCAACGCATTGCCTCTGCATGTGGTGGGCGGCGGGGTTGCACCCGAGGCCAGCCATCTGTTTGTGCTGACCGGTGCAGAAGACTCCATCACCTTCGAGCAGGTGCTGGAAGAACCCGTGCCCTCCATCCTGCGCGGCTTCTCGGCGCCGGTGCTGCTGGACTATGACTACAGCGATGCCCAGTTGCTGACCCTGCTGGCCCACGACCCCGATGCCTTCAACCGCTGGGAGGCTGGCCAGCGGCTGGCCTTGCGCAGTGCCCTGGCAGCCATCGCCTCCGGCGACACCAGCGGCGGCGTGCTGAACGCCGCCTACCTGGAAGCCATGCGCAGCGTGCTGCGCCATCCCGCGCTGGACGCCGCCTTCAAGGAACTGGTGCTGACCCTGCCCAGCGAGACCTACATCGCCGAACAACTGGCCCTGGTCGACCCGCAACGCATCCACGCGGTACGCGAGAGCATGCGCCTGCAACTGGCCACCGCCCTGCAGGCCGACTGGGAATGGGCCTTTGCCGCGCACCAGGACAACGGCGCCTACCGTCCCGACCCGCTGTCGAGTGGCCGCCGCGCCCTGGCCGGCATGGCACTGCACTTCCTGTGCCTGGCTGCCACCCAAAGCGGTGACACGGTCTGGCCGGGCAAGACGCTGCAGCGCTTCAAGGACGCCGGCAACATGACCGACCGCTTCAACGCCCTGCAGGCCCTGGTGGGCAGCGGCCATGAACTGGCGGCCGGTGCCCTGGCCCGCTTCCACGCCCTGTTCAAGGACGAGGCCCTGGTGCTGGACAAGTGGTTTGCCCTGCAGGCTGGCGCGCCGGACCGCGGCGGCAACGTGCTGCACGCCGTGCGCCAGTTGATGACGCACCCCGACTTCAATCTGCGCAACCCCAACCGCGCGCGCAGCGTCATCTTCAGCTACTGCAGTGCCAACCCCGGCGGCTTTCACCGCACCGATGCGGCCGGCTACGTCTTCTGGAGTGAGCGCGTGATCGAGCTCGACGCCACCAACCCGCAAGTGGCGGCCCGGCTGGCGCGCGCCATGGACCGCTGGAAGCGTCTGGCCGAGCCCTACCGCAGTGCGGCCTGCGAAGCGCTCAAGCGCGTGGCCGCCAAGGCTGATTTGAGCAACGACGTGCGCGAAGTCGTAGAGCGCGCATTGGCAGACTAGTTAAAAACCTCAGGACTTCTTATGGCACCCAAAATATCACTCACCCGCTATCTGGTGGAAGAACAACGCGTGGACGGCTCCATTCCGGCCCAGCTGCGCCTGCTGCTGGAAGTGGTGGCGCGCGCCTGCAAGAGCATCAGCCTGGCCGTCAACAAGGGCGCCCTCGGTGGCGTGCTGGGCGTGGCCGAGGCCGAGAGCGAAAACATCCAGGGCGAAATTCAGAAGAAGCTGGACATCATCGCCAACGATGTGCTGATCGAGGCCAACGAATGGGGCGGCCACCTGGCGGCCATGGCCAGCGAAGAAATGGAAGGCATCCACGTGGTGCCCAACCGCTACCCGCAGGGCGAATACCTGCTGCTGTTTGATCCCCTGGACGGTTCCAGCAACATCGACGTCAACGTCAGCATAGGCACCATCTTCAGCGTGCTGCGCAAGCCCGAAGGGGCCGGCGTGTCGGAGCAGGACTTTTTGCAGGCCGGTGCCAAGCAAGTGGCTGCGGGCTACTGCATCTACGGCCCGCAGACCACCCTGGTGCTGACCGTGGGCGACGGCGTGGCCATGTTCACCCTGGACCGCGAGCAGGGCTCTTTTGTGCTGACCCAGGAGAACATCCGCATCCCGGAAGACACCAAGGAATTTGCCATCAACATGAGCAATATGCGCCATTGGGACGAACCGGTGAAGCGCTACATCGACGAGTGCCTGCTGGGCAAGACCGGCCCGCGCGGCAAGGACTTCAACATGCGCTGGATTGCCAGCATGGTGGCCGATGTGCACCGCATCCTGACCCGGGGCGGCGTCTTCCTGTACCCCTGGGACAAGCGCGAACCCGAAAAGCCCGGCAAACTGCGCCTGATGTACGAGGCCAACCCCATGGGCTGGATCGTGGAACAGGCCGGCGGTGCGGCCAGCACCGGCACCCAGCGCATCCTGGACATCCAGCCCGAGAAGCTGCACCAGCGTGTCAGCGTGATCCTGGGCTCGAAGAATGAGGTGGAGCGCGCGGCCAGCTATTTCGCGCCGGTATAATCCGCGCCTTAGTGCCGCTTTAGCTCAGTTGGTAGAGCAGCTCCTTCGTAAGGAGAAGGTCGACAGTTCGATTCCGTCAAGCGGCACCATAAAATCAGGGGACCCGATGCAAGTCGGGTCCCTTTCTTTTTTGCTCTGTGGCAGTCCATTGCAAAACCGGCGCACCAGCGTCTCACCCCAGCCGAGAGACTCTTATGAATATCGAAGAAGTTGCCATTTGCATCCGGGTGCTGGACGAGTTGTCGGCCGGGTTCACCGCGATGTCCGACCAGAATTCCGATGCAACCCAAACCGGCTTGACCTGCGTGCACGCGCAAAGCATTCTGGTGGAGTACGTCGCACACCGCACCGATGGCTACTCGCATGCCGAGGCGATGCGGCTGACAGCTGCCAAACAGCAATCGCTGCGGGATGCTTCACCCAGTCTGCAGGCCCTGCTGACCCGAACCCGCAACTGAAGGCGGACGGATACCGGCTGCACCACACGCTGTGCGGGACTTAGCGGGTGCGCTTTTCGAGGTCTTCCATTTCCTTGCGCAGGCGCCGGATTTCGGTGTGCATCACGGCCTGCTCGGACATCGGAATAATGCCATTGCTCATGAGCCGCGCTTCCAGCACCTTGATCTGGGCCGACAGCTTTTGAATGCGTGCGACTGTGGTGTGGGGTATGGCCATGGGCAGGGGTTCCAGTGCTGAAGTTTGGGCGATTCTATGCGGCCTGCCACCTGCTGCCGGCGTCCATGTTACCGTTTCACACCAGATGCCACTGCCAGTGTCAAAACCCTGTGGCGCGCGGCTGACAGGGCCGATTTCACCCCCAATAGGACCACCAGGAGTTGGCATGAAAACCACCAGGCAACACCGCCGGAGCGTCACCACGGTACAACTTCTTCTGGCCTTGTGCTGCTGTGCCGGGCTGTGCGCACCAACCTGGGCGCAGGAGAGTGCGGCTCCGCAATGGGAAGCCGGTTCAGCCGGCATGCCCGACGCACAGGGGCTGGCCTACCAGATGGATCCGGCCGCATCCACGGTGCGCATCTACGCCTTCCGGGGTGGTGCAGCGCGCAGCTTCGGACACAACCATGTGCTGTCTGCCCCGCTGTTTACAGGCCAGGTGTTGTGGCCTGCGCAGGCGCCAGTGCCCTCGCACTTCAGCCTGGAGTTCCGCCTGGATGCGCTGGCCCTGGACAGGCCGGAAGACCGTGCGGCACTGGGTGCAGCCTTTTCCACCCGCCTGACTCCGGCCCTGGTGGAGAGCACCCGCGAGCACATGCTGGGCCCCTTCAATCTGCAGGCCGATCGCTTTCCGCTGGTACGCATCAGGTCGGACCAGATTGCCGGCGAGGAGCCCAAGTTTGCAGCCCGCATCAGCGTGGAGCTGCATGGCCAGCGCCAGCTGCTGTGGGTTCCGCTGACGGTGCGGCGCCAGCCGGAGCGCTTGCAGGTAGACGGCGCACTGGTGTTGCTCCAATCGGACTTCGGTGTCGCGCCGTATGCCCTGCTGGGTGGACTGCTGGCGGTGCAGGATGCGCTGGTGGTGGAGTTCAGTCTGCAGGCTGTTGCAAGCGGCAAATAAATGGTAAAAACTGAGGACACACCACGAGCAGGGAGCAAGATCTATACTTGTAATCGCCAATGATCAATGCCATCAAACGAATCTGGGTTCCCAAGAAGCTTGAAACACAGCCTGCGGAACTTGTCACGGAGCCACCGGCAGCGCCGGTGCAGCGCGTGGCCGTGTCGGCCGTGCCCACCACCCCACCGGCGCCTGCAGCGGGCGCCGTGCCCGGCCCGGCCGCCAAAGCCGCCCCGGTACGCACAGGCGGGCGCAATGTGCTGTTTGAAGAATTGCCCAAGCCCGAGGTGGTGGAAAAGAATTCCGACTCCGCCTGGGCCGCGTTTGAGTCGGTGCACAAGCCCGAAATCGAGCGCAAGTGAAAGCCCTGTTTGGCGCCGTCAGTTTGCTGCTGGTGCTGGGCATCGTGTCTTTGCTGGTGAAGAAGCAGTTGCCCTCTGACGCGGCGCAAAGTCCGCAACAGCAATCACAGGCGCTGCAACAGCAGGTCAAACAACAGGTCGAAGCGGCACTGCAACAGCCGCGTGCCGTCCCGGACGAGAAATAGCCGCAGGCCTTACAGCCGGTCGGTCACCGACTCGGGTATGCGACGCGGCCGCATGCTTGCTGCACTGACGCAACCGATACGCACCCGCCCTTGCACCAGCAGGGTATCTCCCCGCCAGGCCTGCTGCTCCAGTTCCAGAGAGGCGCGTCCCCGCTCCAGCACCCGGACCGTGACCGTGACCAGGTCATCCAGCCGTGCTGCAACCAGGTAGCGCAGCTGCACTTCGACCACCACAAAGATGCAATCCAGTTCGGCTTGCAAACGGCCTTGTTCCACGCCACGGGCGCGCAACCAGTCGGTGCGGGCCCGCTCAAAGAACTTCAGGTAGTTGGCGTAATACACCACGCCGCCGCCATCCGTGTCCTCCCAGTAGACGCGATAGCTTGCCGGATTGCAAAGGTCTGACACGGTGATTGCCTGAAGTGGAAAGCCTGCATTATTCGACAAGAACAGTGGCTGCGCGGTGCGATACTGGATCAACTCCCGTTCAGACCCGCCCCTTTGCCACAGACTCCCCCTTCCGCACTGCCAAAGCATCACGCCACGCCACCGGGTGTTGCCGAATTTGCCCGCATTGCCGGTCTGGAGGCCTTGGTGCGCGGATCCACCCTGGCGGCCTTTCCGCTGCTGATGTACCGCGCCTGGGCCGATGCGCAGATCGTGTCCGAGCTGTATTTTGTGGTGGGTGTGCTGTCACTGCTGACGGCGCTGACCGTGCCCCTGCTGGCGCAACGCCTGCAGCGGCGCTGGGTGTATGCCTTGGGCCTGGTGCTGTACCTGGTGTCGGCTGCCTTTGGCATGCTGGGCGGCAAATGGACGGCGCTGGCCCTGCTGTGCAACACCCTGGCGGCGGCCACCTCGTTTGTCTGCTTCAACGCCTATGTGCTGGACCATGTGCCCAAGGTGGAGTTTGCACGGCTGGAGTCGCTGCGCATGTTTTATGGCGGTCTGGGCTGGGTGCTGGGCCCGGCGCTGGGCGTGCAGTTGATGCCCTACTGGCACGGCGCACCGTTTCTGATGGCGGGCACCGGCGCCGCCTGCATGCTGCTCTACATCCGCAAGATCCGCCTGGGCAACGGCCGGGTCATGGCGCGCCAGGCGCGCAGCGCTGCGCATCCCTGGGTCTATCTGCAGCGCTTCTTTTTGCAGCCGCGCCTGATTGGTGGCTGGCTGTTTGCCGTCATGCGTTCCTGCGGCTGGTGGTTCTACTTTGTCTATGTGGGCATCTTTGCGGTGGAGCATGGCCTGGGCGACAGCGTGGGCGGCATGGCCACCTCGCTGGCCAATATGGGCCTGTTCTCCGCGCCCCTGCTGTTTCGCTGGGTGCAGCGCAAGACGGTGCGCCGCGCCATGCGCACCGGCTTTCTGGTGGGGGGCCTGTGCTTCATACTGGCCACGCTGCTGTCGTCCCTGCCCTGGGCCACCGTGGGTGTACTGGTACTGGGGTCTTACTGCCTGGTGCTGCTCGACGTCTGCGCCGGGCTGCCGTTTCTGATGTCGGTAAAGCCGTCAGAGCGCACCGAAATGTCGGCTGTGTATTCCAGCTTCCGGGACGTGTCGGGCATTCTGTCACCGGGCCTGGCCTGGCTGGTGCTGCAATGTACGGATGTGTCGGGTGTCTTCGCCGCCGGCGGCTGCGCCTTGCTGCTGGCCTGGGTGATTGCCGGCAAGCTGCATCCCCAGCTGGGCATACCGGGCGCGCTGCGAGCCCGCCCGGCGCGGCACGGACAGCGCACCTGAGCGGCCGCCTGCGCCCCGGGCTCAGGCGATAGCGCTGCGCTGCAAGCGGTCGGTGAAGTACTTGTGCACCAGGGTTTCAAGCTTGGCGTAGTTCACCGGTTTCTGGAAACAGGTCACGCCGTCGGGCAGGCCGCCACGGACACTGATCTCGTCGGTGCTCAGGGCCGAAATCACCAGCAGCTTGAGGCTGCTGAAACCGGAGCCCGGCTTCTTGAGTGCGCGCAGCATTTCAAAACCATCCATGCCGGGCATGACCAGATCGGTTACCACGATGTCGGGCCGCATCTCGCCGATACGCACCAGGCCGTCAAACCCATTGGTGGCGGTGTGCAATTCAACCGGGAAGTTCCAGGCTGCCACCACGCCGCTGAACAGACGCAGCAGCAGGGGATCGTCTTCCACCAGCAGGAGCTTGAGCACCGGGTGCGTTATTGCAGGGATTGCGCTGGCGGGTGACAAATCTTTTTGGCGTTCGGCCATCAGCTTTTCGACCGCGCTGCGGGCGATGCGCCGGTGTCCACCGGCCGTGCGCCAGGCCGGCAACACACCGGCCTCGACCCACAGTTGCACAGTCCGCACGGCAACGCCCAAAATCTCACCCGCTTCCCGCGTGGTCATGACGTCGTCGTTGGCCGAAATTTTTCGCATAAAACTTTTCTGTTGGTATGCATGAATTTTATCGGACGCAGACCGCTCACAATGCAGGCCTGCACCATCGCAGGCGTTTTGTCGAATTTTCCTTCGGATAGCATCGCGTTAGAGACCCATTCATGCTATTACTGTCCAAGTTTCTCAACCTGTTGGCGCAGCCGCTGAACGGCGTTGTGCTGTTGCTGGCACTCAGCCTGCTGCCCCGGCGCCTGCGCCCCCGGGGAGGCCGCCAGCTCACCGCCGCCGCCCTGCTGCTGCTGGCCCTGACCGGCCTCAAAACCCTGCCCGATGCGCTGTTGCGCCCGCTGGAAAGCCGGTATGCCGAAATCCCACCCGATGCCGATCTCAGCGCCTATGCTGGCGTGATCGTGCTGGGCGGGGCGCTGGAGCCCGGGCGCCTGAGCCAGTTTCACAGCCAGCCCTTGCTCAACAGCAGTGCCGAGCGCATGACTGCGGCCGTGTCGCTGTGGCAGCGCCACCCGAACCTGCGTCTGGTGTTTACGGGCGGTGAGGGCGAGCTGTTTGGCAGCGGCCCGAGCGAGGCAGAAAGGGCGTTGCAATTCTTTCTCAGCATGGGTGTGCCACGCACGGCCCTGATGCTGGAAACGCGCTCACAAAACACCTATGAAAATGCACTGTTTACCCGCCAGCTGCCGGGCCTGGATGCCACCCAGCCCTGGCTGCTGCTGACCTCGGCCTGGCACATGCCGCGCTCGCTGGCCACGTTTCAAAAAGCCGGATGGAACGTCACGCCCTACCCGGTGGACTTTCGCACCGGCGGCATCACGCCGCTGACCAGCTACAACCTCGGTGAAGGCGCGGAGCGCTGGGAGTTGCTGCTGCATGAGCTGCTGGGCTTGGTGTCCTACCGCCTGAGCGGGCGGCTCTAGCAAACGCCAGCCATGCCGGTTGGCGCCGGCCCGCACCAGCGCGGGGCTAGACCGGAACCAGGCGCGCCCGTACCTTGTCGATGCGCCGGCCTTCGAGCTCGGTGACCTCAAACTGCCAGTGCGCGCAGATGATTTTTTCGCCCGCCTCCGGCATGCGGCCGGACACGGTCATCAGCAGGCCGGCCAGCGTGTTGTAGCGGCCGCGGTCTTCCTGCGGCAGCTCCTGTTCAATCTCCAGCCGGGCCTTGAGCTCGGCCACCGGCATCAGACCGTCCAGCAGCCAATGGCCATCGGCCTGGTGTATGGCCCAGGCCTGGTCACTGACCGTGGGCTTGAGCTCGCCGGTAATGGCCTCCAGCAGGTCCAGCGGCGTAATCAGCCCCTGCACCACGCCGTACTCATCCACCACCAGCACCATGCGCGCGGCCTTGGTGCGGAACTGCGCAATCAGCTCCATGCCGGTCAGCGTCTCCGGCACAAACACGGCCGGCTCCACCAGTGCCCCCACGCCATAGGGGTAGCGCACACCCCGCTCCAGCATGCGTGCCACACTGACCACACCCACCACATCGTCGAGCGAGCCGCGGCACACCGGGTACCAGGAGTGGGTGGACTTGTTGGCCGCCGCGCTGGCCTGTTGCAGCGCCTCGGTCACCGTGAAGCTGGCGTCCAGCCATTCGATGTCGGAGCGCGGCAGCATCATGGAGGTCAACGTACGGTCGTCCAGATGAAACACATTGCGCACCATCTGGTGCTCGTGCTCTTCGATGATGCCGGCGTCCACGCCCTCTTCCAGGCTGGCGGAAATCTCGGCTTCGGTGACGGCGCGGTTGTCGGTGGTGTCGATTCGCAGCAGGCGCAGCATGCCGTGCGTACACAGCGAGAGCAGGCGCACAAAGGGTTTGGCACCAATCGCAATCCACTGCATGGGCCGGGCCACCACGCGCGCCACCGGCTCGGGGTAGAGCTGGCCAATGCGCTTGGGCACCAGCTCGCCAAACAGAATGGTGATGAAGGTGATGGCCGTGACCACCAGCACGGTGGATGACACACCCGCCGCTTTGTGCGACAGCTCAAACGCCTTTTCCAGCCAGGCCGCCAGTCCGTCGCCGAAGGCCGCCTCGCCGACCACGGCGTTGAGCATGCCGATGCCGGTAATGCCGACCTGCACCACCGACAGAAACTGGGTCGGGTTGCCCAGCAGATCCAGCGCGGCCTGCGCGCCCTTGTCGCCCTCGTCGGCCATGGTCTGCAGCCGCACCTTGCGGCTGGCGGTGAGCGCCAGCTCGGACATGGCAAAGGCTCCATTGAGCAGTGTGAGTACCAGAATTACCAGAAAGTCCATGCACCCTTAAGCGAAAATGAAGTCATGTCACTTTACCTTATCGGGGATTTGCAGGGCTGCGACGCCGCACTGCAAGCGCTGCTGGAAAAAATCAGCTTCTCGCCCAGCCGCGACACCCTGTATGTGCTGGGTGATCTGGTCAACCGCGGCCCGGCCTCGGATGCCGTGCTGCGCCGCCTGATGGGCCATGGCGCTGCGGCCCGCTGCCTGCTGGGCAACCATGATCTGCATCTGCTGGCCACCGCCCGCGGGGCGCGCAAGCCCGGCCGCAAGGACACGCTGCAATGCGTGCTGGACGCGCCCGACCGCCATGCCATGCTGGAGTGGCTGCGCCACCAGAACATGGCGCTGCGCGAGCGCTGGGGCGGGCAGGACCTGCTGATGGTGCATGCCGGCGTACTACCGGGCTGGGACCTGGAACAAACCCTGAGGCTGGCGCGTGAGGTGGAGGCCGCGCTGCGCTCGGATCAGGTGGATGACTTCTTTGCCACCATGTATGGCAACGGGCCGGACGCATGGGATGACGCGCTGCAAGGGCCGGAGCGCCTGCGCGTCATCGTCAACGCCCTCACCCGCATGCGTCTGTGCACGCCGGACGGCCACATGGAGTTTGCCTTCAGTGGCAAGGCCGAGGCGGCACCCAAGGGCTATCTGCCCTGGTTTGAAGTACCTGGGCGCCGCACCGCCGGAGTGACGGTGGCCTTCGGCCACTGGTCCACCCTGGGCTGGCTGGACCGCAACGATGTGCTGTCGCTGGACACCGGTTGTGTCTGGGGCGGTTGCCTGAGTGCCCTGCGCATCACGCCCCGCACCAGCGGCTGGGACAGCGCGCTGATCCAGGTGCAGTGCGCGCAGGCGCAAAAGCCGGGCGACTGAGGCACAAAAAAAACGGGCCCACAGGCCCGTTTCACAGAAGGCTGCCGGATGGCAGACTGGCTTATTCCGCCTTGAACAGTGCCGCCACCTTGCGCTTGGACTTGATGTTGGCCGAGATGCTGCGGGCGGCCGGGCGAGCGGCCGATTCCCACGAGGGTGCGGCATCGGCTGCGACACTGGGCTCGTAGGGCTTGTCAAAGAAGGGATCGTGCGACACCTTGGGTGGACGGGCAAAGTCGCGCCGGCCTTCGTTGCCGCCTTCGCGGCGACCATCACCCCGGCCACTGCTGCGTGAAGAGTCGCCGCGGGAAGGTTCACCCCGGGGCTCACCGCGCGGGGCACGCGGCTCGCTGCGGCCGTTGTCGCCGCCACCGTCTTCGTGGTACATGCGGCGGCCGTCGTTGATGCGGCCCTGCTTGCGGATATCGGGCTGGTCTTCGTCAAACTCCAGCGCCTCGATCTCGATCTTGCCCTTGATCAGCTTCTCGATGTCGGCCACCAGGCGTGCATCATTGCCACCGCCGACAAAGCTCACCGCCAGGCCGGAAGCGCCGGCGCGGCCGGTGCGGCCAATGCGGTGCACATAGTCTTCGGCGTTGAAGGGGATGTCGAAGTTGAACACCGCCGGCACGTCCTTGATGTCCAGACCGCGCGCGGCCACATCGGTGCACACCAGCAGATCAACCTCACCCTTTTTGAACGATTCCAGGGCCTTCAGGCGCTCGTCCTGGCTCTTGTCGCCGTGCAGGGCGGTGGTCTTCAGACCCTCGCGCTCCAGCGAGCGCGCCAGACGCGCGCAACCCAGCTTGCTGTTGACAAACACAAAGGCCTGCTTCATGCCGCGTGTCTTCAGAATCTGGTGCAGGGCGTGGCGTTTGCCGTCTTCGTTGACGCTGTAGAAATGCTGCTCCACGGTAGAGGCCGTGGCGTTGGAGCGCGCCACCTCGATGGTGACCGGGTCTTGCAAATAGCTGCTGGCCAGGCGCTTGATTTCGGATGAAAACGTAGCCGAGAACAGCAGCGTGATGCGCTTCTTGGGCAGGTACGACAGGATGCGCTGCAGGTCGGGCAGAAAGCCGATGTCCAGCATGCGGTCGGCCTCGTCCAGCACCACGTACTCGACCTGGTTCAGGACGGCGGTCTTGGCTTCAATGTGGTCCAGCAGGCGGCCCGGCGTGGCCACCAGCACTTCCACACCGGCTTTCAGTTCCAGCGTCTGCGGCTTCATGTCCATGCCGCCGAACACCACGGCGCTGCGCAGGTTGGTGTACTTGGCGTAGAGCTTGACCTGCTGCGCCACCTGCACGGCGAGTTCGCGCGTGGGCAGCAGCACCAGGGCGCGCACCGGGTGGCGCGCGGGCGAGGTGGAGGGGTTCTCGTGCTTCATCATGCGCTGCAGCAGGGGCAGGGCAAAAGCAGCGGTCTTGCCGGTGCCGGTTTGGGCCGCGCCCATCACGTCATGGCCGGCTAGCACCACGGGAATGGCCTGGGCCTGGATGGGCGTCATGGACTCGTAGCCCATTTCGGCTACGGCGCGCGCCAGCGGGGCGGCCAGTTGCAACTGGGCAAAGGCCATCACCGGGGTTTCCTGATCCAGGGCGGTGGCTGCGGCAGTGGTGGTGGCGACGGCGGTCTCGGGGGCAGCAGGTGCGGCGGGAGTTGCGGTCTCGGGAGTGGGAGTCAGTTCAGTATTCAAGTCGGTACGGCATAGCCAGAAGATGTGCTATCCATCCGATAGCGGGGCGCCCCCAACGCTAGGGGCAAACCCGTATTATCCTCCAA
>CANBTQ010000067.1 GCA_947372425.1 Comamonadaceae bacterium
CAACTGCGGGCCGGTGAAATCGTCGGCATCGCCGGCGTCTCGGGCAACGGGCAGAGCGAGCTGCTGGATGTGCTGAGCGGCCTGCTGACGCCCGCGCAAGGAGAACTCCGGGTCTGTGGCCAGGTATTTGCACCGGCGCAGTGGCTGGATCCGCAAACCGCCCGCCGCCTGGGCCTGGCCCATGTGCCCGAGGACCGCCATGCGCGCGCGCTGGTGATGGACTTTGGCGCCTGGGAATCGGCCGTGCTGGGCTATGACAGTCTGGCGGCCTACCGGCGCGGCCCCTGGATGCGGCACGACGGTATGCAGCAGGCCACCGTCGACATGATGGAGCGCTTTGATGTGCGGCCGCGCGACCCGCAGCTGCTGTCCTCCAAATTCTCCGGCGGCAACCAGCAAAAGCTGGTGCTGGCGCGTGAGCTGGGGCAGGGCCCCAAGGTGCTGCTGGTGGGCCAGCCCACCCGCGGTGTGGACATTGGTGCCATCGAATTCATTTACAGCCAGCTGCGCGCCATGCGCGATGCCGGTTGCGCGCTGCTGGTGGTGTCCAGCGAGCTGGACGAAATTTTGGCCCTGTCGGACCGTGTCATCGTGATGAACCAGGGCCGCATTGCCGGCGAGCTGGCCATTGCCGACTGCACCGAAGCCGGCCTGGGTTTGCTGATGACTGGAGCTTCGCAATGAGTGTGCCCCTGCCCCTGCCGCGCTGGGCCGATCTGATGCTGCTGCCGGCCGTCTGTCTGCTGGTGGCCTTGCTGGTGGCGGCCGGGGTCGTGGCCCTGGTGGGGCAGAGCCCGATCGAGGTGCTCACCGCGCTGGTGCAAGGTGCTTTTGGCACGCTGCGCGGCCTGAGTTACACGCTGTATTACGCCACCACCTTCATCTTTACCGGCCTGGCGGTGGCGGTGGCGTTTCATGGCGGGCTGTTCAATATCGGCGGCGAAGGCCAGGCCGTGATGGGCGGGCTGGGCACCGGCCTGGCTGCGCTGTATCTGTCGGCCAGCCTGCCGGCCTGGGCCATGCTGCCCATCATGCTGATCGTGGGCATGCTGTTCGGCATGGTGTGGGCCGCGGTGCCGGCCTATCTGCAGGCCTATCGGGGTAGCCATGTGGTGATCACCACCATCATGTTCAACTTCATTGCCAGCTCTCTCCTGGTCTACCTGCTGGTGAACCAGCTGCGGCCCAAGGGCACCATGGCACTGGAGAGCAAGCTGTTTGCCGATTCGGCCAAGCTGCCCGGCGTGCAGCAGGCCTTTGCCTGGATCGGCGTGGAGTGGCCAGCCTCGCCCCTCAACCTGAGTCTGGTGCTGGCGCTGCTGGCCTGCGTGGGCGTGTACCTGTTTATGTGGCGCAGCCGTGCCGGCTACCGCTTGCGGGCCGTGGGTTCCAGCCCCAGCGCGGCGGAATACGCCGGCATCAACTCCAAGCACCAGACCCTGATCGCCATGGCAGTGTCGGGCGCCCTGGCCGGCATGGTCGGCATGAACGAAATTGCGGGCGTGAGCGGCAAGCTGATTCTGGAATTTGTGGGCGGTGCCGGCTTCACCGGCATTGCCGTGGCGCTGATGGGGCGCAACCATCCGGTGGGCATCATCTTTGCCAGCGTGCTGTTTGGTGCGCTGTTCCAGGGCGGGGCCGAGGTGGCCTTTGATGTGCCGGGCTTCAGCCGCGACATGGTGGTGATGCTGCAAGGCCTGATCGTGCTGTTCTCCGGCGCCATGACCTATGTGATCGCCCCCATGGTGGCTGCGGCCTTGCGCCTGCTGCCGGGAGCCCGCCATGGATGAAGCCTCCCTGGGCGCCATGCTGGCCTCCACTTTGCGGCTGGCCACCCCTTTGATTTTGTGCGCGCTGGCCGGGCTGTTTTCCGAGCGCTCCGGCGTGGTGGATATCGGCCTGGAAGGCAAGATGCTGTTCGCGGCCTTTGCCGCCGGCGCCGTGGGGGCCGTCACCGGCTCCACCAGCCTGGCCCTGCTGGCTGCCATGGGTGTGGCGGTGCTGCTGTCGTGGATGCACGGCCTGGCCTGCGTCAGTTACCGGGGTGACCAGGTGGTGTCGGGTGTGGCCATCAACATCATTGCGGCCGGGCTTACCGTGGTGCTGGGCATTGCCTGGTTTGCGCAAGGCGGGCAGACGCCGCCAGTGGCCACGCACGTGCGCATCCAGCCGCTTTTTCCGGACGCCGGAACCTGGCTCAGCTTCATTCCCTATCTGGGTCGCGTGCTGGGCGAGGGCTTTCTGACCCACAGCGCGCTGGTGTACTTTGCCTATGCGCTGGTGCCTGCGTCCTGGTGGCTGCTGTTCCGTACCCGCTTCGGCCTGCGCCTGCGCGCAGTCGGCGAGAACCCGCAGATGGTGGACGCGGCCGGCGTGTCGGTCATGCGCCTGCGCTACACCGCACTCACACTCAACGGCATGCTCTGCGGCCTGGCCGGCAGCTACCTGGTGCTGGCCCAGAGCGCCAACTTCTCCGCCAACATGACGGCGGGCCGCGGCTTCATGGCCTTGGCCGCGCTGATCTTCGGTCGCTGGAATCCGTTTGGCGCCCTCTGGGCCTGCCTGCTGTTCGGCTTTCTGGACGCCTCGGCCATCCGCATGCAGGGCGTGACCTTGGCCGTGGTGGGCGAGGTGCCGGTGCAGTTCATTCAGGCCTTGCCCTATGTGCTGACCGTGGTGCTGCTGGCCGGATTCATCGGCAAGGCCGTGGCACCCAAGGCTTCGGGCAAGCCTTACGTCAAGGAACGGTAGGCAGCGGGCGTGGGCGAAGCCCTTGCCCGGGGCGTGCATCGGCACGGCGTCGGCCTCGCGTTGCGACCGTCCTGAAAAAACTGGTACGGTACGGGCCTTCCGGAGAATTCATGAACAAGTTTGTCGTTGCACGTTTTTTTCTGCTGGCCCTGGCTGCCAGCGGCGCTGCCCTGGCGCAGACCAAGCCCATCAAAATCGGGGAAATCAACAGCTATTCCAGCATTCCGCAGTTCACCGTACCCTACCGCCAGGGCTGGCAACTGGCGGTGGAGGAGGTCAATGCGGCAGGCGGACTGCTGGGCCGCACGGTGGAAGTCATCTCGCGCGACGACTCGGGCAAGCCCGAAGAGGCCATTCGCCACGCCATTGAGCTGACCAGCAGCGAGCAGGTGGATGTGCTGGCTGGAGGCTATCTGTCCAACGTCGGCCTGGCTTTGGCCGACCATGCACAGAAGAACAAGCGCCTGTTCCTGGCCAGTGAGCCGCTCACCGATGCGCTGGTCTGGGACAAGGGCAACCGCTATACCTTCCGCCTGCGCCCCAGCACCTATATGCAGTCCGCCATGCTGGTGGAAGAGGCAGCCAAGCTGCCGGCCAAACGCTGGGCCACGATTGCCCCCAATTACGAATACGGCCAGAGTGCGGTGGCCACCTTCCGCGAACAGCTCAAGGCCCGGCGGCCGGACGTGGAGTTTGTGGCCGAGCAATGGCCGGTGCTGGGCAAGCTGGACGCCGGCAGCACGCTGCAGGCCATCAGCCAGGCCAAGCCGGATGCCATCTTCAACGTGACCTTTGGTGCCGACCTGGCCAAGCTGGTGCGCGAGGGCAACCAGCGCAATGTGTTCCCCCGGATTCCGGTGGTGTCGCTGCTGTCGGGTGAACCGGAATACCTGGATGTGCTCAAGGACGAGACACCCAAGGACTGGATCGTCACCGGCTACCCCTGGGACCAGATCGACACCCGCGAGCACGGTGCTTTTGCCGCCAACTACTACAAGCGCTACAACGAAAGCCCGAAGATGGGTTCGGTGGTGGGCTACTCCACCATGCAGGCGATTTTTGCCGCCATTCGCAAGGCCAGGAGCGTGGACAACGAGAAACTCGTGGCCGCCATGCGCGGGCTGCAATTCAACACCCCCTTTGGCGCAAGCACCTTCCGCGCGATTGACCAGCAGAGCACCATGGGTGCTTATGTGGGCAAGCTAGACCAGCGCGCGGGCAAGGGTACGATGGTCCAGTGGCGTTACGCCGATGGCAAGAATTACCAGCCGAGTGACGCGTATGTGAAAACCCGCAGGCCCGCAGCGGCCATGCAATAAACCCGGGAGCGGTGGCCATGATGCGTTTGCCTGACAACCTGCCGCGGCTGCTTCGCCTCCGGCCTGCGCTGCTCCTGACGGCCCTGTGCCTGCTCAGTGCCTGCGCCACCCCCGACCGGAGCGACACCCGCCCGGGCGGGCTCAGTGCAGCGCGCATCGCAGCCATCGTCGCCAGCCCGGACCGCAGCGAGGCCGATCGGCTGAATGACCAGCGGCGCAAACCGGAGCCGATGCTGGCCTTCATCGGCATTCGCCCCGGCATGGTGGCGCTGGATCTGAGCACCGGCGCCGGCTACACGGCAGAGTTGCTGGCGCGGGCCGTCGGCCCCAGCGGGCGCGCTTACGGCCAAAGCCGCCCGCCACCCGGCGCCAACGCGCCGGTGCGCGTGGCCGCGGTGCCCGAGGGCAATTCGGCGCCGCAATTGGCGCAGGCCAGGCCTGCCGCGCCCGCGGTGCGCAAGTCATCTGTGCAGGCGATTGAAGACCGGGCCCAGGAACACGCCTTGCCCCAGCTCTTCTCGGTGCTGCGTCCCTTTGAAGACCCGGTGCCAGACGAGCTGGTAAGGCAATTGGATCTGGTCACCCTGATGTTCAACTACCACGACCTCACTTATTCGGGTGTCGACCGCGGCCGCATGAATGCGGCGGTATTTGCCGCGCTCAAGCCGGGCGGCATGTATGTCATTGCCGACCACGCCGGCCGACCCGGCACCGGCATTTCCGAGGCGTCCACGCTGCACCGGATTGAAGAGGCCTTTCTGGTCCGCGAAGTGGAGGCCGCCGGTTTCAAGCTGGCGGACCATGCCGACTTTTTGCGCAACCCGAACGACCCGCGGGACAAGAACACCCCCGAGCCGGCCCAACCCAAAGACGAATTTGTGTTGAAGTTTGTGAAGCCCTGATGCCTGTATCCCAACGGCTGCAACGTTTCGCATGGTTTGCCATGCTGCTGGCAGGGCTGTGCCTGCTGCTGGAACTGCTGGCCGGCCCGGCCTACCGGCTGGAATGGCTGGCGCTCAAGCCTGCCTTGCAAACCCTGCGCTGGGCGGCGACCGTAGCGGCGGTGGTGCTGGTGCTTGCCTTGTTGCTGCGTCTGCTGGCACGCAACAGGCTGTCCGCGCAGGCGCGCCGGCAGTACCTGGTTGCCGGCCTGGTGTGCCTGCTGGCTGTGGCACCGCCAGGCTACCTGCTGCTGCAGGCCATTCAATTGCCGCGCATCCATGAAGTCAGCACGGATACACAAGACCCGCCCGGTTTTGTGGCCCTGCTGGAGCAGCGCAAGAGTGCGCCCAATGGCCTGCTGTACGGCGCCGAGGTGGCGGCGCAACAAAAGGCGGCTTACCCCGACCTGCTGCCCCTGCTGCTGCCGGTGCCCGCCGACCAGGCCTTTGCCCGTGCCCTGCGGGTGGCCGCTGCCATGGGTTGGAGCGGGGTGACTGCCGATGGTGCAGCGCTGCGCATCGAAGCCACAGCCACGACGCTGTTGTTTGGTTTCAAGGACGATGTGGTCATCCGCATCCGGCCCGAAGGGCAGGGCAGTCGCGTGGATGTGCGCTCGGCATCGCGCGTGGGTCTGAGTGACATCGGGGCCAATGCGGCGCGGGTGCGCGCCTTTCTCCACAAACTGCAGGCGGCACCGTAGCGCATGGAAAAGTCGATAGCCTGGTTTTTGCGTTTCTCCTGGAAAGACGCGCTGGTGTCCGCGCTGCCCGTGGCCCTTCTGGTGGCGGCGGGTGTGTGGGCCGCGCTGCACTTTATCGACCCGGCGCCGCGCATGCAGGTGGTCATTGCCACCGGGGGTGAAGACAGCGAATACCTAGACTTTGCCCACAGCTATGCCAAACAACTCGCCGTGGACGGGGTGACACTGGATGTGCAGTCATCGGGTGGCGCCATGGACAACATCAAACGACTGCGCGATCCGGACGATGCCGCGCGCATTGCCTTTTTGCAGGACGGCCTGTCGGACACCGAAGAGAGCCGGGCCAGCGATTCCGAGGTGAATCTGGTTTCGCTGGGCGCGGTCTCTTACGAGCCGATCTGGGTTTTTTACCGCAACAAGACGGTGCAGACACGCCTGTCGGCCCTGCGGGGCAAGCGCATTGCCATCGGCAACACGGGCTCCGGCACCCGGGTGCTGGCCCTGCGCCTGCTGCAGGCCAGCGGCGTGGGCGCGGTCAACAGCCATCTGGTGGATGCCGACCGCAGCCAGGCCCAGCAGATGCTGCAACAGGGCACGGTGGATGCTGCCTTTTTTATCGGTGCGCCCGAGTCGCAGCTGGTGCGCGCCCTGGTGGCCTACCCGGGTGTGCGCGTCATGAGCCTGGACCAGGCCGAGGCCAGCACGCGGCAGTTTCCGTATCTGCACCATCTGGTGCTGCCCCATGGCGCCTTGGATCTGGGTGCCAACGTGCCCGCGCATGACCTTCATTTGCTGGCCACGACCACCACGGTGGTGGTGACCCAAAGCCTGCACCCGGCCCTGGTGGCCCTGTTGATGAAGGCGATGCAGAAGACCCATGCCAGGCCGGACCTGCTGAATGCCGCACACGCATTTCCTGCAGCCAAGGACACGGACTTTGAGCTGAGCAAGGACGCGGCGCACTTTTACCAGTCGGGCCCGCCCTTTTTGCAGCGCTACCTGCCGTTCTGGCTGGCCACGCTGGTGGACCGTGCGGCGCTGGCCATTCTGCCGCTGCTGGCCATTCTGGTGCCGCTGCTGCGCGCAGCACCGGCCCTGTATGGCTGGCGCATACGGCGCCGCATTTACCGCTGGTATGGCGAGCTCAAATACCTGGAAATCCAGGCCACCGCGCTGCAGCCCGATGCGCCGCGCGAGGAGCTGCTCAAGCAGCTCGACCTGATCGAATCCAAGGTCACGCACGCGGTGCTGCCGCTGGCGTTTTCCGAGCATGCCTACGGGCTCAAGGCGCACATCGAACTGGTGCGGCGAAAATTCCAGCATGCGGCACCCGCCGCGGCCTGACACTTCACACCTGCAGCCCTTTGCACCTTGTGCCCACGCCATGTCCCTTACCCTGACCACCATCAGCCAGAGCCTTTGTTTTGAAGGCACCCAAGGCATTTACAGCCACCGCTCCGCGCAAACCGGAACCAGCATGCGCTTTGGCGTGTTCCTGCCGCCGCAGGCCAGCCAGGGCCCGGTGCCGGTGTTGTACTGGCTCTCCGGCCTGACCTGCACCGAAGAAAACTTCATCACCAAGGCCGGTGCCCAGCGGCTTGCGGCGGAACTGGGTCTGGCCCTCGTCACACCGGACACCAGCCCGCGCGGGCTGGACATCCCCGGCGTTGCCGACAGCTACGACTTCGGCCATGGTGCCGGCTTCTATGTGGATGCCACCCAGGCACCCTGGGCGCAAAACTTCCGCATGGATTCGTACATCACGCGCGAATTGCCCGCAGCCATCCAGGCCAACTTTCCGGTGGACGCGCAGCGTGCGGGCATCTTTGGCCACTCCATGGGTGGCCACGGCGCACTGGTGCTGGCCTTGCGCAACCCCGCGCTGTACCAATCGGTGTCGGCCTTTGCCCCCATCAGTTCACCGTTGCACTGCCCCTGGGGCGACAAGGCGCTGACGGCTTATCTGGGCGCGGACCGCACGGCCTGGCTGACCTATGACAGCTGCGCCCTGATTGAAGCACGGGGCTGGAAGGGCGCACCGATTCTGGTGGACCAGGGCACCAGCGACCCGTTTCTGCACAGCCAGCTCAAGCCGGAACTGCTGCAGCAGGCCTGTGAACGCGCCCATGTGCGGCTGGATCTGAACCTGCGCACCGGCTATGACCACAGCTACTTCTTCATCGCCAGCTTCATGGAAAACCACTTGCGCTTTCATGCGCAGCACCTGTTGCGCTAAGGCGCGGCCGCGCGCTATTTGGGAATCAGGCGCAGCATGGCCTCAAGCTTGAGGTTGACCCGCACCTCGCTGGCCACCAGGGTGTTTTGAATCGTCAGCTTTTCGCGCGAGGTGTCATGCAGGCGGGGCTCGCCAATCGGCTCGTCGTTGCGGTTGATCACGCTGGCCACCAGGGGCTCGTTGGGCTTGACGCCGCGGCGTATGACCACGGCGGTCTCGCCATTTACGAGCTTGACATAGGTGCCCGGCGGGCTGACGCCCAGAATGCGTACCAGTGCCGTACCTACCTCGTCGTGCTTGGTCACGCCCGGCTTCATCACCACGCTGAGCACCGAGTCGCGCGCCGTGCGGCCGGTGCGTGATTTGCGCGGGCTCATGGCCGCGGTGTAGCGGTCCACCGTCTGCAGGATTTTGGTCATGCGCTGCACCGGCGGCCAGTCGGCCAGCGCCTCGGGGCCGTGCAGATGGGTATGGTGTTGCGCCACCACTTCCAGCCACACCGGATCCGTCACCCCGGCGTCCACCAGGGTTTGCTTTCCGGCGGCAGAGTGGCCCTCAATCTCGCGGCGCTGGATGGCGTTGGGCTCCGATTTCTGCAATGCCAGCGCGTCTTGCAGGCGCGTCATGGCCACGTTCATGGTCAGGGCGGCGCAGACCATGCTTTGGCGCTCGGTGTCGGTCAGTGCAAACAGCGGAGCCAGCAAATGCACCAGGCTTGCACACAACAGGGAGTGCATCACGCTGTAGCCATTGAAGTGGGTGACCGCGCGATTGAACAGCAGAAACTGTGAGGCCGAGCTGTTCTCGGTCAGCAGGGCCTGGATGTGCGACTCCAGCTGCTGCACCTTTTTTTCAAAATCGGTGGTGCTGCTGACACTGGCCAGCAAGCCGGCGAGCTTGGACTCCACCTCGCCCCAGCGTTCCGACAAGGGGCCGGTCAGCTTGGCACTGTTGGGGTCGGTGATATTGAGCTTGAGGTGCTTGGAAAAATCCTTGATCGGCGCACCCAGGTTGTTGAGGGTGGTGATGCCCTCCATCATGGCGCGTATGCCTTCTTCGGACTCGTCAATTTCGACAAAAATCTTGCTGCGGCTGCGCAGGCCTTCGAGCTGCTGCATGTTGTCAATGCGGTGCCCCTTGGCCAGCAGAATGGCACCCCGCTCGTCACGCAGGGTGAAGTCCAGCGACATTCCCAGCGTCAATACATTGCGGCGCAGCTCAATCAAATCCATTGGCGTTCGCTCGGTGTACGGAAGTGCGCGGCACTGTTCATGGTTGGATCAGGGTTGTCTCGTTGGGGGCACGTTCGCCGGGAGGCTGCATATTATGTCAATTAAGTGACGTCAGCCAAACAGACGATGGGGTGAAGGCGCAGCGAATCCCTGTTGCCGATCAGGCTGCACCGTCCGGCTGCATTTTTTTGCGGCGCAGGGGCCTGCGCGTGCTCAGGGCTCTGGCCAGGGTGCTTTCAAGCGGCAGCGGCTCGTTTGCCATCCAGGCCGCCAGCAGCTCGGCACACAGGGCGGAAAAGCTCAGGCCCCGGGCACCCATGCCTGCCACCATCCACAGGCTGGGTTCAGCACCGTCGTCCAGCGGGCCGACCAGGGGCAAGCGGTCATGGGTTATGCAGCGGCTGGCCTGCCAGGCCTGCACCTGCGCCGTATCGAACGCCACAGACAGTGCCTGCGCTGCATCCGGCAGCAGTGCCTGCAGCTTGGCGCGGTTTGCCGCGTGTTCGGCCGGCAGGTTGGCATGCTCCAGTGCATCGGTGCGGAAGGTGGAGCCGGCATACCAGCAAGGCCCTTGCGCGGTGGGCACATGGGCTATCAGGCTGCCGTGGCCATTGACTGGAAACACCGGAAAAGTTGGCAGGCGCCGGGGGACGGCATCGGGTGCCGCGCCGGCAGCTGCGGCCTCGTCGGCCGCAACCGGGGGCATGCGGCCCATGCTCAGTGTGCCGTGCATGGCCTGCATGCGCGCGAGCTTGCCCAACACCTCGGGCACCCAGACCAGGTCTTGCGGCGCGGCTGCGGCCAGGCGCTGCAACAGCCCGACGCAAGCCTGTGCGTTGGCCAACACCACCTGGTCAGCACGCCCCCGCTCAGCGCCTTCAGCGGTCCGCAGCGTCCATTGGCCCTGCGTGCGTTCCAGCGTGTGCACAGGCGTCAGGCCGTGGAACCGGATGGCCGGGTGATCCAGCCATTGCGCCACCAGTCGCTGCGGTTTGATCCAGGCGGCATGCGGGTGCCACAGGCCGTGGGCTGCGCCGTCCGTCCAGCCTTGTGCCCAGCCGGTGGGCTGCTGCAGGGGACTGGAGTGCGAGAGCACTTCGGCCTCTGCGTCGGCCAGCCCGTCTGCGTCCACCGCGCGTTCCAGCACGCCGCTGCACAGCCAGTCCACACCCGGCTGCAACAGGGCGTGGGCGTGCTGCAGCATCAGGCGGGTGCCCTTGCGTGACATGCGCGAGCGCGGGCTGTCGTCCGCCGAATGGTGCGGCACCACCAGACCCACCGGCAGACCCGAAGCACCGCCGGCTGGGTCGGCGTGCGTGTCATACACATCCACCTGCCAGCCGCGCAGTGCCAGTGCGCGGGCCACGCTGGCACCGGCAATGCCTGCACCAATCACAGCACAACAACGCTCGGGCGCCTGGGCCGCGCTTGGAGGGCTGCGGCGCAGGGCCCAGCGTGGCTGGTACTGGGCCAGCAGGGTGCCGGGTGCGGCATCCGCCTGGCGCACCAAGCCGGCATCGCCAAGCAGGGCTGCAGTGGGCCACTGCGGCCCGCAGAACAGCAGTTCGGTGCCACGCTTGCAGGCGCGGGCCAGGGCCTTGAGCTGCCATTTGTCCCAGGGCTGCTCCGGTGCCGCTGCCAGCACCTGGTCTGCCTGCATCTCCTGCCGCGCCAATACCGTGGTGAGTTCGCCCACACACAGCGTCAGTGACAGCTGCCCGCCTTCGAGCAGCAGGCGGTGAAAGCCTGGCTCCAGGTCAAAGCACTGGCGTGCCAATGCGGCAAGCAGCGGGGCCGATTCAGTCTGGGAGGGTTCTGCATGCTTCAGCGCCAGAGGCAGCGCCAGGGCCTCGGCCGGTGACAGCACGCCCACGTAATGCAGCAGGGCAGGGCGCTGATCTTGGCAGCGCCAGGCCTGCCAGATGTCCAGAAAGTGCGCACCCTTGCCAAAGCCGGTGTCCAGCACTGTCCATGCGGGCTGCTGTGCGCCGCAGGCTGCCATGCGCCGGGTGGCCGCATGCGTTGCGGACGCACCGGCGTTCATCGCGGGGCGCTCAGGCGGCGGGGGGGACGTAGCCCTGGGCGGCGTCGGCGCCGTCACCAAAGAAATGGTTTTCCATCTGGCGTGCCAGGTACTGGCGCGCGCGGGCGTCGGCCAGGTTCAGGCGGTTTTCATTGACCAGCATGGTCTGGTGTTTGAGCCATGCAGCCCAGGCTTCCTTGCTCACGCTCTCCCAGATGCGCTTGCCCAATTCGCCGGGATAGGGCGCAAAGTCCAAGCCCTCGGCTTCTTTACCCAACTTGATGCATTGAACTGTACGTGCCATGAATAACCTCGGAAAAAAATTCGACTGCCGGATCTTATTCGGTTTGCGGAAGTCTCCGGCCTGCTGGCCGCCATGCTGCAGTGCGGCGCAGGGTTGGCCCTGTGCGTTACAGTCGTCGGGCCATGGCGAATACCCCCTTCCGATTTCATGTTGCTGCGGCGCTGCTTCTTCTGAGCGCTGCGGTGGACGCGCAGCCGCTGGACGCGGCCTCCGGCAGCACCGGCGCGGCAGCAGAGGCCTTCGGCATCCGCATCCAGGCGCCGGACAACATCAGCACCTTGCTGGAGCGCCATCTGGAGTTGCAGCGCTACCGGGTGCTGGTGGATTTGAGCGATGCCGA
>CANBTQ010000068.1 GCA_947372425.1 Comamonadaceae bacterium
GCACATTGGAGCGCACGTTTTTGGCGACAAAAAACGCCACCTCTTCGGGCATTTCCGAGCCCTCAACGCGGGCCTTGTTGATCAAAATCGCCACCCGCATTTCCAGCTCCGGCGGCTCAATCGCCACCGTCAGACCGGAGTCAAAGCGCGACACCAGTCGCTCGTGGATGTCGGCCAGACCCTTGGGGTAGGTGTCGCTGGTCATGACGATGTGCGACTTCTTGGTCAGCAGGGCCTCGAAGGCATTGAAGAATTCTTCTTGCGTGCGCTCCTTGTTGGCGAAGAACTGCACGTCATCTATCAACAGCAAATCCAGTAAATGGTATTTGTCCTTGAATTCGTCAAAAGTCTTGCGCTGGTAGGCCTTAACCACATCCGATACAAACTGCTCCGCATGGATGTAGAGAACTTTGCTGCCGGGCTTGTCCTGCAGCAACCGGTTGCCCACCGCGTGCATCAAATGGGTTTTGCCCAGGCCGACGCCGCCGTAGATGAAAAGCGGGTTGTACAAATGCCCCGGCATGGTGGCCACATGCATGGCCGCAGCGCGCGCCATGCGGTTGGCTGTACCCTCCACCAGGGTCTCGAAGGTGAGCATGCCGTTGAGCCGGTTTTTGGGTGTGCCCAGGTTGCGGTCTTCCCCCACTTCGACCACGTCTTCAATCACGGTTGATTCTGATGTTGCCGCAATGTATTGAGGTCTAGCAATGGTTTCCCGCGGAGTGATGGCTAACTCAACTACAACAGGCTGGCCATAGAGTTTCTCCAGCATGCCGGCGATGCGGTTGCTGTATTGCGCGCGCACCCAATCGAGCTTGAAGCGGTTGGCGACAAAGATGGTGACCCTGGAAAAATCGTCCTGCACCTGTGCATGCAGAGGCTTGATCCAAGTGTTGAATTGTTGTTCGGGCAGTTCCTGCGCCAGCTGATCGATGCAGCTTTGCCACAGGCTTTGGCCAATGTCATGTGCAGCCGTCTGCTGGCTGCTGGGGGGGTGTCCCGGGGTCATTATTCTTCTCGGCTTCTGTGGATAGTTTTGTTTTTCTAAGCCATGAATTGTAATTTATCAAAGCCTTATCCACATTTTTTTATCCGGCCATGCACTTGGCACTCTGGAATCAGAATCTTACGCAAGGTATTGCCGTGATTGATAAAATTTGCGATAATCCTGGGTTTCCCTGATTGTTGTCGGGGTTCAGAGCAGAGTTACGAGCAGAGATTCCAAATGAAACGCACATACCAACCTTCCAAAATCCGCCGCGCCCGTACCCACGGCTTCCTGGTCCGCATGAAGACCCGTGGCGGCCGCGCTGTCATCAACGCGCGCCGTGCCAAGGGCCGCAAGCGCCTGGCTGTCTAAGCTCCCTTCGGTCATTCTGATCGGCCATTTCTTGGGACACATGTTTTGTCTCAAGGAGTTTCAGTTCTGGTGTGCTCCAACGTGCAGCGATTGAAAACCCGGCCCCAGTTTCAGGCGGTCTTGTCCGGCAAGACCCTCGCCAGAACAGCCCACTTTGCACTCCATTGCGCGGGTTTGGACCTCGGTTCAAGCCAGGTCGCCGGTGTGCAGGTGCCGCTGTTTGCGAAGCAGTGCGTCTGGTTGGGAGCCATGGTTCCCAAGCGATGGGCCAAGCGGGCAGTAACCCGCAATGCCATCAAGCGCCAGATCTACAACATCAGCGCGCAATTCGAATCGAGCATGGGCACAGCTGCCCATGTGGTGCGTTTGCGCGCCGGTTTTGATCGTGCCGAGTTTGTCAGCGCGAGTTCGGATGCTCTCAAGGCAGCCGTGCGCGTGGAGTTGCTGCATTTGTTTGAGCGTGCCTGCACGGCCGCAGTGGCAAAGGCCTGAACCATGCTGCGTTATCTGTTAACCACTGTCGTCAAGGCCTACCGGACATTTTTGAGCCCCAGTTTGGGTTCATCCTGCCGTTTCGAGCCCACTTGTTCCCTGTATTCACTGCAAGCGCTGGAGCTGCATGGCGCTGCCGTGGGCAGCTACCTCACACTGGCCCGTATTGCGCGCTGCCACCCCTGGTGTGCGGGTGGCGTGGACACGGTGCCCACTAAATCCCCGCGGCTGTTTGGCCGTTTGCTTTCCCCGTCTGAAAAGAAACCCTCATGAACGATATCCGCCGCACCATCTTGTGGGTGATTTTTGGTTTTTCCATGGTGTTGCTATGGGACCAATGGCAGGTAGCCAACGGCAAGAAGGCCACCTTCTTTCCTGGCCCAGCCACCCAGGCCAGCGCTCCCGCTGCTGCCGGAAAGCCGCCCGTCGGCGATGCCACCGTACCGGCTGCCGTGGTGGGTCAGGCTGTTGTGCCTGCCGCAACGCCTGCTGCATCCACGGCACCCGCAACACCCAAGGAACGCTTTGAGGTGAGCACCGACGTGCTCAAGCTGACGCTGGACACGGAAGGCGGCTCCCTGGTGCGTGCCGAATTTCTGAAGTACCCGGACGCCGAAGACAAGAGCAAGAATTTCGTGTTGCTGGACGACAGCAAGGACCGCATCTACATGGCGCAGTCCGGCGTCGTGTCCGGCAACACCGGGGGTGCATTTCCCACGCACAAGACCGTGATGCTTGCCAGCGGTGCGCATACGCTGGCCGAAGGTCAGAACGAACTGGTGCTGACTTTCACCTCACCCGACGTGGGTGGCATCAAGCTGGTCAAGACCTATACCCTGCGCCGCGGCGCCTACGACATTGGCGTCAAGCATGAGCTGATCAACACCTCTGCCACAGCCCAATCGGCCCAGCTTTACCTGCAACTGGTGCGCGATGGCAACAAGCCTGCTGGCGGCTCGTCCTTCTACTCCACCTACACCGGTCCGGCCGTGTACACCGAAGCCAAGAAGTTTGAGAAGGTCGACTTTGCCGACATCAAGAAGCACAAGGCTGATTTTGAGAAGTCGGCCAGCAACGGCTATATCGCCATGGTGCAGCATTACTTTGCCAGCGCCTGGATCCTGCCCGATGGCATGCAGCGCAACCTGTCCATGGATGCCGTGGACATCGGTGCCCCGTTGGCTGACTGCTGCTACCGCGCCACCATGGTCGCACCCCTGGAGCCTCTGGCTGCCGGTGCCAGCAAGGTGGTTGAGGCCAAGCTGTTCCTTGGCCCGCTGGAAGAAAAAATGCTGGAGGCACTGTCCCCCGGAATGGAGCTGCTGAAGGACTATGGCCGCCTGACCATTCTTTCCAAGCCGCTGTACTGGTTGCTGGACAAGCTGCATGGCTTTATCCAGAACTGGGGCTGGTCGATTGTGGCCCTGGTGCTGTTGCTCAAGATTGCCTTCTACTGGCTCAATGCCAAGGCCTACAGCAGCATGGCCAAGATGAAGGCCATCAACCCCAAGATCATGGAGATGCGCGAGCGCCTCAAGGACAAACCGCAGCAGATGCAGCAGGAGATGATGCGCATCTACCGCGAGGAAAAGGTCAACCCCATGGGCGGCTGCTTCCCCATCGTGATCCAGATTCCGGTGTTCATTGCGCTGTACTCGGTGTTGCTGTCCACGGTGGAAATGCGCGGCGCCCCCTGGGCACTGTGGATCCATGACCTGTCGGCACCGGATCCGTATTACCTGCTGCCGCTGTTCATGACCCTGACCACGCTGCTGCAGACTTCGCTGAACCCGGCCCCGCCGGATCCCATGCAAGCCAAGATGATGTGGATCATGCCGCTGGCTTTCAGCGTGATGTTCTTCTTCTTCCCCTCCGGCCTGGTGATGTACTGGATTACCAACAACGTGCTGTCCATTGCCCAGCAGTGGATCATCAACACGCGCATGGGTGTGCCGCCCAAGTTCAATCTGCCGAAGTTTTAGGCTCCCTCCCGAAGGGATTAAGTACCCCCCCGAAGCGCCTTCGGCGCCTCCCCCCAGGGGGCGACACCCGCGGCCCGGCAAAGCCGGTTCCGCGGTGTCTCTGATTGGCTCCCACTCACTCGTTGGATGCCCAGCGCATTCAACGGCCTTCCCAGCGGCCCTGACTACACTCCCTCTCTATGCTGAGCCGCCACCACGATTCCATCTTGGCCATTGCCACGGCACCCGGACGCGGTGCGGTGGGCATTGTGCGGGTGAGTGGCAAGCAGCTGGTACCGCTGGTGCAGGCGCTGTTTGGTCGCAGCTTGCCAGCGCGCGAGGCCATGTATCTGCCCTTTGCCGATGCAAGCGGCACGCCCATCGACAAAGGCTTGGCGATCTTCTTTCCGGCACCGCATTCATTTACCGGCGAAGACGTGCTGGAGCTTCAGGCCCATGGCGGGCCGGTGGTGTTGCAGCTGCTGCTGGCGCGCTGCCTGGAGGCGGCGCAGCAACCGGATATGAACGGTGTGCCGGTATTGCCGGGTCTGCGTCTGGCCAATGCCGGCGAATTTTCCGAGCGCGCCTTTCTCAATGACAAGATCGACCTGGCCCAGGCCGAGGCGATTGCCGACCTGATTGACGCCAGCACCGAGGCGGCAGCACGCAGCGCCGCGCAGTCCCTGTCCGGCGCCTTTTCCAAAGAAGTGCATGGTTTGCGTGATGCCATCATTCACCTGCGCATGCTGGTGGAGGCCACGCTGGACTTCCCGGAGGAGGAAATCGATTTTCTGCAAAAGGCCGATGCCACTGGGCAACTTGCACGCATACAAGCCTCGGTGCAGGCGGTGTTTGCCCGCGCAACGCAGGGTGCTTTGTTGCGCGAGGGCATTCAGGTGGTGATTGCCGGTCAGCCCAATGCCGGCAAGTCGTCGTTGCTGAATGCCCTGGCGGGGGCTGAACTGGCCATCGTCACGCCCATAGCCGGCACCACCCGCGACCGTGTGCAGGAGACCATTCAGATTGAAGGCGTGCCCATCCATGTGGTTGATACGGCCGGCCTGCGCGACAGCGTGGACACAGTGGAAATCATGGGCATTGCGCGGGCCTGGGAAGCCATTACCACGGCCGATGTGGTGCTCTTTTTGCACGATTTAACCCGCCAGGCCCAGGCCGATTACCAGGCCGGCGATGCAGAGATTGCGGCATCCCTGCAACAGAAACTGCCGGCCGGCGTGCCGGTGATCGATGTCTGGAACAAGGTCGATGCGGCACCCGATGCTGCCGGTGTAGCCGGCATCACCCTGTCCGCCAAGACCGGCGCCGGTCTGGCTGCGCTGCGCCACGACCTGCTGCAGGCCGCCGGCTGGCAGGCCCCCGCGGGTGGCAGCTTTATTGCCCGCGAGCGCCACCTGGAAGCCTTGCGCGCCGTGGACCGGCATTGCCGGGAGGCGGCCCAGCATCTGGCTTCGCAGGCGCAGGCCCTGGACCTGTTGGCCGAGGAGTTGCGTCTGGCGCAAAGTGCCTTGAGCAACATTACCGGTGAGTTCAGCTCGGACGACTTGCTGGGTGTGATCTTTTCGCAGTTTTGTATAGGCAAATGAATCGGCCTACACTGGCAAGCCCGGGGCACTTCGAAAAGACACCATGGCATTCTTCCGTTGGTTTGGCAAGAAAACGGCGACACCCGAGTCAGCGCCGTCGCTGACGTCCGACCTGGGCCAGGCCGATGCGACCGTGCCCATTCATCGCCCGCCGCATCCACCGGCGCATGCACACCACAACCCGGACGCAGGCAGCCGCAGGAACGAGCGTCTGGAACGCCGCGAGTTGCTGTATGGCATCGTGCGCGAGTGCATGACCGCTGCCGGACTGCTTTCGTCCACTTACAAATTCAAGGTGCTGTCGCTGGATTCCAGTGGCCGCCAGTACCTGATCATGATGGACCTGCCGCGCGAATACCTGGCGGAGCCGGCGCATTTCGCAGAGATTGAAGGCTCGATTGCACGCAGTGCCAAAGAGCGCTTCGACATGCTGGTCACCGCGGTGTACTGGCGCGTGAACGATCTGGTGACCTCCGGGCTCAGCCAACACCCCCCTGCGCAAGTGGTGTCAGCCTCACACCGTCAGGACGCAGTCGGCGATGCAGCGGCCCTGTCTGCGTCGTTCCCCTACGCGGCACTCCAGCAGGAAGAGGTGCTGGCCTTCAAACGGGCCGTGGCCGATGCGGCCAGCCGTGCGGCCCACAACCCGCCGGGGGAGCAGATTCAATCCGGGCGCCGCAACCCCGAACCAGAGCCGGATTTCGGTGATACCGAGCCGATTGATGCGGCTTCGCCGCTGGGTGTGTCGCAGTACGGCGGGCTTTGAGCGCACCGTCCTGCAGCGCCGGCATTCAATGTCCGGCAAAGTCCACCAGGGTAAAGAGCGGCAGGCCCGATTCGCGCAGCTTGGCGGAGCCGCCCAGTTCGGGCAGGTCCACAATGGCCGCACCTTCCATCACGATTGCGCCCTGGCGCTCCAGCAGGCGCCGGCCCGCCATCATGGTGCCGCCGGTGGCTATCAAGTCATCGATCAAGAGCACGCGCTGGCCCGGCTTGACCGCATCGGTATGCAACTCCACCGTGGCACTGCCGTATTCCAGCTCGTAGGTTTCTTCCACGGTGGTGAAGGGCAGCTTGCCCTTCTTGCGGATCGGCACAAAGCCCACATTGAGTTCATAGGCCACCACGGCACCGATGATGAAGCCCCGCGCATCCAGTCCGGCCACCACGTCCGGGCGCATATGGGCGTCCATATAGCGGTGCACAAAGGCATCGATCAGCACGCGGAACACCTTGGCATCCTGCAGCAGGGGCGTGATGTCACGAAACTGCACGCCCGGCGCCGGCCAGTCCGGCACGGTGCGGATGTTGTCGCGCAGATACTGGTTCACGCTGATGTGTTGCATAGAAATGGTCCCTGCCAGGTAGTGGAGCGGTAAAGCAGGATTGTGCCTTGCCGGGGGCTCTGCCTCATCCCTGCAGCAGGCGCTGCTCTGCCAGCGCCAGTGCCGCAGCCTTGCCCGACAGGACCAGGGTGTCGCCATCCTGCAGTTGGGTTGCGGCGTCGGCAGGCATGGGCTTGCCGTGGCTGCGCCGCAGGCTGACCACGCGCACGCCCAGGTCCTCCAATGCGAATGCACTGACCGACTGGTGCGCCGCCTTCGCCCCGGGCGGCAGGGTGACGTTGGCCAGGCGCTCATGTTCCAGCTCGTCGGCCGAGTTGTCATCGGCGCCGTGGAAGAAGCCGCGCAATAGGTTGTAGCGCGCATCGCGCTGGTCCTGCACGATGCGGATCACGCGGCGCATGGGCACGCCCACCAGCGCCAGCGCATGGCTGGCCAGCATCAGCGAACCTTCTATGGCTTCGGGTACCACCTCGGTGGCGCCGGCTGCCTGCAGCTTTTCCAGATTGTGGTCGTCCTGGGTGCGCACGATCACCGGCACCTGCGGTGCATGCGCCCGGGTTTGTGCCAGCACCTTGAAGACGGCGGGCTCGTCCAGATAAGTCACCACCACCGCGCTGGCGCGTGCCAGGCCGGCTGCCGTCAGGGCCTGCAGGCGCGCCGAGTCGCCAAAGGCCACGTTGTGGCCGGCTGCGGCGGCCTGGCGCACCCGGTCCGGGTCCAGGTCCAGCGCCATGTAGGGAATGTTCTGGCTCTCCAGCACCCGTGCCAGGTTCTGGCCGCAGCGGCCAAAGCCGCAGATCAGCACATGCTGGTTCACGTCGATGGACTTGCGTGCAATCGTGGTCAGTTGCAGCGACTGTTGCAGCCACTCGGTGGATACCAGCCGCATCACGATGCGGTTGCTGTACATCACGATAAACGGCGTGACCACCATGGACAGCACCATGGCGGCCAGAATCGGGTTCAGCAGCGCCGGTGGAAACAGGGCGTGCTCAGCGCCCAGGGTCAGCAGTACAAAACCGAACTCGCCAGCCTGGCCCAGGTACAAGCCGGTGCGCAAAGCCACGCCGGTAGGCGCTCCCAGTCCACGCGACAGCCCGGTGATCAAGCCCACCTTGAGCACGGGTGGAATCAGCACCAGCAGCAACACCAGGCCCCAGTTCTGCAGCACCAGACGCCAGTCCAGCAGCATGCCGATGCTGATGAAGAACAGGCCCAGCAGCACGTCGTGGTAGGGGCGGATATCGGTCTCCACCTGGTGCTTGAACTCGGTCTCGGAAATCAGCATGCCGGCAATAAAGGCGCCCAGCGCCAGACTCAGGCCGGCCTCTTGCGTGAGCCAGGCCAGGCCCAGTGTGATGAACAGCAGGTTCAGCACAAACAGCTCGTCACTCTTGCGCCGTGCCACCAGCGTCAGCCAGTGCCGCATCACATGCTGGCCGCCTACCAGCAGCACGGTCACCAGCAGCGCGGCCTTCAAGGCGGCCATGCCCAGCGCAGCCATCAGGTTCTGCGCTGAGGCACCCAGGGCGGGCACCAGCACCAGCAGCGGCACCAGCGCCAGATCCTGGAACAGCAACACGCCCATCACGCGCTTGCCGTGTTCCGACTCCATCTCCAGCCGCTCCACCATCAGCTTGACCACGATGGCCGTGCTGCTCATGGCCAGCGCGCCCGACAGCGTCAGTGCCGCCTTCCAGTCCATGTCCCACAGGTCGGGCAGCCGGTCATTCAGCAGCACCATGGCGGCCGTGCCCAGCAGCATGGTCAGTGCCACCTGCAGCGAGCCCAGTCCCAGCACGTGCTGGCGCATGGTGCGCAGCTTGGGCAGGTTGAACTCCAGCCCGATCACAAACATCAGGAACACCACGCCAAATTCACCCAGGTGCTGCACGCCCTCCACGTTCTTTGACAGGGCCAGTGCGTTGGGCCCGATCACCACGCCCACACACAAATAGCCCAGCATGGGTGGCAGCTTGAGCAGGCGGCAGGCCACCACGCCCAGCACAGCAGCCAGCAAATACAAGAGGGTAATTTCCAATCCGGTCATGGCTTGATACTAGCAAGCACCCGTGCCCTGTGCGTGGCTCTATAAAATGCCCGCATGACCGCCCCCGCACCACAGCCCTCCGAGACCGCCGCACAACGCGCCATTGCCCTGGCGCAAGAGACCCTGGACATTGAAGCCGCAGCCGTACTGGGTCTCAAGAGCCGGGTGGGCGAGCAGTTCGCCAAAGCGGTGGAACGGGTACTGGCTATCCAGGGCCGGGTGGTGGTGATGGGCATGGGCAAGAGCGGCCATGTCGGTCGCAAGATCGCCGCGACGCTGGCCTCAACCGGCACCCCTGCCCTGTTTGTCCATCCGGCCGAGGCCAGCCATGGCGACCTGGGCATGATCACTGCGCAGGACCTGGTGCTGGCCATCTCCAATAGCGGCGAATCGCAGGAAATGGCGGTGCTGCTGCCGGTACTCAAGCGCCTGGGCGCACCCCTGGTAGCCATGACAGGCAACCCCGACTCCACCATGGCCCGGCATGCGGACCTGTGGCTGGACAGCACCGTGTCCAAAGAGGCCTGTCCCCTGAATCTGGCCCCCACAGCCAGCACCATCGCACAAATGGCCTTGGGCGATGCCCTGGCCGTGGCCCTGCTGGACGCCCGCGGCTTCAAGGCCGAGGACTTTGCCCGCTCCCACCCCGGCGGCGCCCTGGGACGCAAGCTGCTCACGCATGTGAGTGATGTGATGCGCAGTGGCGACGCCGTGCCGCGGGTGGCGCCGCAAGCCGGCTTCAGCGAACTGATGCGCGAGATGAGTGCCAAAGGCCTGGGTGCCACGGCCATCGTTGATAGCGACGACACGGTGTTGGGCATCTTCACCGATGGCGACTTGCGCCGCCTGGTAGAGCAGGGCAGGGACTTGCGCAGTGCCGTCGCTGCCGACGTCATGCACCCCGGCCCCAGAACCATAGGCCTTGCGGCCCTGGCGGTAGATGCCGCTGACCTGATGGAGCGCCACCGCATCACCAGCGTGCTGGTGCTGGACGCGCAGGGACGCCTGTGCGGCGCGGTCAGCAGCAACGACCTGATGCGGGCCAAGGTGATCTGATGCAGCCCGCGATTCACTTTCCGCCGGAGCTGCTGCTCAAGGCACAGGGCATCCAGGTTGCCTTCTTTGACGTGGACGGTGTGCTCACCGATGGGGGTCTGTTGTTTTCCGAAAGTGGCGAGACGCTCAAGCGCTTCAACACCCTGGATGGCCATGGCCTCAAGCTGCTGCAAAAAGCCGGCATCACCCCGGCGGTGATTACCGGGCGCGACTCCAAGCCGCTGCGCAAACGCCTCGAAGCGCTCGGCATCGTGCACACGCACTTCGGCACCGAAGACAAGCGCCCCGCCGCCGAGCAGACCCTGCAGGCGCTCGGGCTTGACTGGAGCCAGGCCGCCGCCATGGGTGACGACTGGCCCGACCTGCCCATGTTGCGCCGCGCCGCCTTTGCCTGCGCCCCCGTCAATGCCCATCGGGAGGTGTTGGCGGCGGCACACCATGTCACCCGTGCGCAGGGCGGACATGGCGCGGTGCGCGAACTGTGCGACCTGCTGCTGGTGGCCAGCGGACGCTATGTCGATCTGCTCGACGAGTACACGCGCTGATGTGGAGTCCGCAAGCCCTGGTGCGTGAGGCGTGGGACCGCTTCCTGCTGTACCTGCCCATGGCTTGCATGGCCGTACTGGCCCTGGGCACTTACTGGATGGTGCGGAGTGCGCCTCCGGCGGAAACACCGGCGGCGCCCCGGGTGCAGCGCCATGACCCCGACTATTTCATGGACGGCTTTGCCGTCAAGACCTTTGATGCCGGCGGTCGCCTGCGCAGCGAGGTCATGGGCGACAAGGTGCGCCATTACCCCGACACCCAGTGGCTGGAAATTGACGGTATCCACATTCGCTCCTTTGATGCCAAGGGCACCCTGACCACGGCCTCGGCCGACCGGGGGCTGACCAATGAAGACGGCTCCGAGGTGCAACTGATGGGCAATGCCCTGGTCGTGCGCGAAGCGGGCGCGGACAAGGGCGACAAGGCCAGCCCGCGCATGCAGTACCGCAGTGAATTTCTGCACGCCTTCATGAACACCGAACGGCTCAAATCCCACATGCCGGTTGAATTGCAGCGCGGCAACGACCGCTTTACCGCGGATCGCCTGGAATTTGACAATGTCGAGCAGGTCTTGCAGCTCACCGGTCGCGTCCACGGCACCCTGGTACCCGGCCCCGCACGCTGAGCACGGCGTCCTTTGCGCAGGGAAACTTCCATGAACCCACTGGTCTTTATCACCGGCGCCTCCAGTGGCATCGGGCAGGCGCTGGCCGGGCGCTTTTACCAGGCCGGCTACAACCTGGCGTTGGTGGCCCGACGCCGTGAGGCCATGCAGGAATGGGCCAGGACCGAAGGCATAGACCCCACCCGCATGCGCATCTACAGCGCCGATGTGGCGGATGTGGACAGCATCGTGGCGGCCGGCCGGCAATGCATCAGTGAGCAGGGCCTGCCCGACGTGGTGGTCGCCAACGCCGGTATCAGTGTGGGGATGGACACCGGTGTGCGCTCCGACCTGGAGGTGATGGCACGCACCTTTGCCACCAACAACATCGGTTTGGCCGCCACTTTTCATCCGTTTGTAGAGGGCATGTGCGCCCGGGGCTCCGGTATTCTGGCGGGCATTGGCAGCGTGGCCGGTGTTCGCGGATTGCCCGGGCATGGGGCCTACTGCGCCAGCAAGGCCGCCGTGATCGCCTATTGCGAGAGCTTGCGTGGCGAGCTGCGTTCCAGCGGGGTGGCCGTGGTGACCCTGTGCCCGGGCTATATCGATACGCCACTGACCCGGAAAAACCGCTATTCCATGCCTTTTCTGATGCCGGTTGAAAACTTTGCCGGCAAAGC
>CANBTQ010000069.1 GCA_947372425.1 Comamonadaceae bacterium
GCCACCGTGGCCACCGAGCGGCCCACGATGACGCTGGAGAACCAGGTGTCAAACAGGCAGATGCGCTGCACATCAAACACCGGCAGGGCCGAGCGGTAGGCGCAGCCCAGCACATAGCCGGCCGACAACAGCAGCTGCAAACGGCGTGACGCATACACGTCGCCGGGAATGGCACCCTGCTTGCGCCACAGCACACGCGCCGAATAGGCCAGCGCCAACACATTGGCAGCGCTGATCACGCAGAGCGCAAACCACCAAACCAAAACCTCTGTTGACATCTTTCACCTTCTGCATTGGACGACCTGAGAGGCTATTAATGTATACGATATATATCGTTTTGCAAACCGCCTTTGCAGCGACAGCAGAGGCGTGCCGCGCGCAGGCCATTACGGCCTTTTCTTCTGGCATCGGTTCGCGTTTTTGGTCACAAAAGTGGTGTATTTCAGTCGTCAAAGTGCAACGCGCAGTTCCCAAAATGCGGTGACAAATAGTTGTCAGGGGTTGCATTGTGAATATCCGTCACCGCATTGTGTTGCTGGTCGTCTTGTCGTTTCTGGCGATCGCGTTGATAGGCGGATTTGCTGTCTACCAGGGCCGGGGCAGCGCCAATGAAGTCAAGACCGTCACCCAGGGCGTGGTGCCCAGCGCACTGGCTTCGGCCGAACTGGTGGGGCAGCTCAAGGACGTGCAACTCTCTGTCATGGCGATTGTGTCGGCCGCCGACCTGAAGCTGGCCGAGCAGGCCGAAGACCGCTTGCAGGCCACGCAGGGGCGTTTGCAAAGAGCCTTCGATGCGCAGATGGTGCAGGCCGACAGCGAAGCGCAGCGCGGCCTGGTGGTGCAGGCCAAGGAAAGCCTGGCCAACTACTTTGCCGCCATCAAGGACACGGTGGGCTTCAAGCTCAAAGGCCAGACCGATGTGGCAGAGGCCAATCTGGCGGCCAACGTCGGCGGCTATCTGCAGGAAATGGAATCGGTGGTGGAGACGCTGCAGATCGAGAAGCGCCGCAGCAAGGACGACGCCATCACCGCGCTCAACGACAACCTCAGCGGCACCACCACCACCATTGCCGTGGTGACCGTGTTTGCCGTGCTGGTGCTGGGCGGCATGGGCCTGCTGCTGTACCGCCAGATCATTCTTCCCATCGCCGAGATGGACAGCAAGATGACCGAGATCGCCACCAGCCAGGATTTCAGCCAGCGCCTGCCGGTGCGACGCATGGATGAAATCGGCCACTCGATGACGGCCTTCAATGTGATGGTCGAAAAAATCCAGCAGAGCACCGAGCTGGTGAAGCAGAAGACGGCGGACATCCACGCCATGCTGCAGTACATCCCGCAGGGCATTCTCACGGTGGAATCCGGCAGCCGCATCCACCCCGAATATTCCGAGCATCTGGAACACATTCTGGAAACCCGCGACATTGCCGGCCACGCCCTGATGGATGTGGTGTTCTCCGGCACCGGCTGCAATGCCGACCAGCTGTCACAGATCGAGACCGTGGCCGCTGCCTGCATTGGCGAGGACGAGATGAACTTCGGCTTCAACGCCCACCTGCTGCCCAGCGAGATTCACAAAACCATGTTCAATGGCCAGGTCAAGATACTGGACCTGCACTGGTCGCCCATTACCGACGACGCCGGCATCACCTTGCGCATTCTGCTGTGCGTGCGCGATGTCACCGAGATGCGCGCCCTGGCCTCCGAGGCGCAGGTGCAAAAACGCGAGCTCAACATCATTGGCGAGATTCTGGCGGTGCAGCAGGAAAAGTTCCATGCGTTCGTTGCGGGCTCGGTGCAGTTCATGGCGGAAAACCGGGTTTTGATAGAGGACACGCCGCTGAACAGTACGTTTGCCGAGCGCCAACCGGTGATCACGCAGCTGTTCCGCAACATGCACACCATCAAGGGCAATGCGCGCACCTACGGCCTGCTGCACCTGACGCATGTGGTGCACGAGGCCGAGCAGACCTACGACAGCCTGCGCGCCAGCGAAGACACCCTGTGGGACCGTGACTACCTGCTGCAGCAGCTCGACGCCGCGCGCAGCGCACTCGACGAATACGCCCACATCAACGAAGTCAAGCTGGGCCGCAAGGGCCCGGGTCGCCGCGGCGGCGTGGACAACTTCCTGATGGTGGAAAAGCAGCATATTGCAGAGACCTTGACGCTGCTGGAGCAGGCCGACAGCAGCAACGGCGCCGCGCTGCGCGATGCCCTGCGCCAGACCCGCCACAGCCTGGAACGCATGGGCACGCAGCGTGTCGAAGACGTGCTGGCCGGGGTGTTGGAATCGCTGCCGGCGCTGGCCAAGGAGCTGGGCAAAGAGACGCCGATCGCCACCCTGGCATCCAACGGCATTGTGTTGCGCACCCAGGTGACTGGCATGTTGAAAAATGTCTGCATGCACCTGTACCGCAATGCGCTGGACCATGGCCTGGAAAGCGCTGCCGAGCGGGTGGCCCAGGGCAAGAGCCCGGCCGGTCATGTGCACCTGAGTCTGAGCATGCAGGGCGAGCAACTGGCCATTCGCCTGCATGACGATGGACGCGGCCTGGCCGTGGGCGCCATTCGCCGCAAGGCCATAGAGCGCCAGCTGATTGCCGCAGACGCGGTGCTCAGCGTGGAGCAGCTGGCGCAGCTGGTGTTGCAGCCCGGCTTCTCGACCGCCGAGCAGGTCACCGAGGTGTCGGGTCGTGGCGTGGGTATGGATGCGGTCAAGGGCTTTGTGGAAGCCGAGGGCGGCACGCTGAGCCTGCGCCTTCTGGATGCCGCCACGCCGGACTACTGCCCGTTTGAAACGCTGATGCTGTTGCCAGTCAAGTTTGCCTTGGCACCGGCTCTGCGCCTGCTGCAGCAGAGCGCCTGAGGGCGGCCCGGATGCTGGATCTTTTGATTGCGGGCCTACTGGGCTTTGTTGCAGGGGCCTGCCTGCTGGGCTGGCTGGGCTGGCGCCGTGCCCGCCGGCTGGAGGCGCACGGGCTGTTGCAGCAGCAGGGGCTTGCGCAGGACGCGCAGCACGCGGCGCAGCAGGATTTGCTGGCCGAGCTGCAGGCCCTGGAGCAGCAACTGGAAGCATCGCAACGCAGCGCGGACCAGGATCTGGACCGTCTGCAGTCGGACCACCGCGCAGCGCAGCAGCAGTTTGTTGCAGAGGCCGACGCCGTGCGGCGGCAGGCCGCGGACGGCTGCACCACCCTGTCCGCCGAAGTGGCCATCTTGCTGGGGCTGGTCAAGACCTTTGAGCGCTGGCACGACGACATGAACATGCTGATACGCCACAACCGCGAAATGCACGCCATGAACGACGACTTTGCCACCATCGTGCGGCAGATGGTGATCGTCACCCTGAACGCCTCCATCGAAGCGGCACGCGCCGGCGAGCAGGGCCGGGGCTTTGCCGTGGTGGCCGGCGAAATGCGCAACCTGGCCACCCGGGCCGAGAAGCTGTCCAACGACTACCGCGCCCGTCTGTATGAAAACGACCTGATCACCACCACCACCTTCCAGGGTCTGCAGGCTGGCGGCAAGATGATCATGGGCACCGTCATCGGGCTGGATCTGGCCAACAAAAAGACCCATGCTCTTTTGTCTGCCTGAGCGGCCATGATCAGCCCGCAAGCCCAACAGGCTCTGCACCAGATGGTGTGCCGGGCGATTCAGGCCAGCCCGCTGGTGGTGGATGGCGTGGCCGCCAACGTCAGCGCCGTGCCGGACCTGGCGGATTTGAAGGCGGAGCAGGTGGTGTTGCTGACGGTGTCGTCCTACCTGTTTCGCCTGACCTTCCTGATTTATTTTTCGCCCGACGCGCCAACCTACGCGCACTTTGCCGCTGTCAACAACCTGGCCCTGGCCGAGATGGGCGAGCAGGCATTCGCCGACGCCATCAGCGAATGCGCCAACATGTGTTGCGGCAATCTGAATCGCGACCTGGTGCGCACCATTGCGCACCTGGGCATGTCCACACCCAACATCCTTGACCGCCGCTGCGTGGACTACCTGGGCAAGTTGGGCGACAGCCACCTGCAGCATTTTGTGTTGCACAACCTGCAGGGGCCGGACTTTGGTGTCAGCGTCTGCATCAACGCCTTTGGGCCACTGGACTTTGCCGATGACCTGGGGCCGCCCGAAGAAACCGGTGAGCTGGAAATGTTTTAAAGGAAGACAAGCATGCGTGAAGATTTTGATCTGGTGAGCAAGGTGCTGGTTCTGGAAAGCGACCCGTCCTGTCTGGAGGCCATCAAGGCGTTTTGTGACGCCAACCACCTGGTGGGCCTGAAGGTGCAGCCCGACAACGTGATGGCGGTGCTGCGCTCCAATGTGGACCTGGGCGGCATCCTGCTGTCCGAAGACTACGACGGCCGCGCCCAGGGCGGCCTGCAGATGGCCAACCGCATTCATGCCATACGCGCCGAGCTGCCCATTTTTTTGCGCCGCCCGCAACACGCCACCTTGGACGACATCGCCGCCAGCGACCGCCAGTCGCTGAGCGCGGCCTACACCCTGGCAGGCATCAACAAGCTGCAGCCAGTGATCGGTGAATACATCTTCAGCCTGGCCTACCCCAATGTGCTGGTGCGCGGCATTGCCGAGATCACCCAGGCCGCGCTGGAGAGCCAGTTCAAGGGCCTGGTGGTGGATGTGGCGGCGCCCTACATCGTGCGCGACCGCTTGATCTATGGCGAGATCTTCACCCTGATTCCGATCGAGAGCAGCTGGTGCCGTGGCTACATGATGCTGCAGACCGAAGAGCTGGCGCTGCTGGAACTGGTCAAGGCCGAGCGCACGCACATCAGTGCCGAAGAAGGGTTTGATTTTCGCAACCTCAACGGCGTGCTGGGCGAGATCACCAACCTGGTCTGGGGCGCCTTCAAGAACCGCTATCTGTCGGATGCGGCGCGCAGCGCCCACCTGTCGCAGGTGCCCATCGTGATCAACCACCTGCACCGCTACATCTCGTTTGGCTCGGACAACCCGCAGCTGTGTTTCAAGTACACCGTGGCCGAGCCGGGTGAACACGGATGCCGCCTGGAGCTGTACCAAAAGTTTGTTTTCAACCTCAGCTGGGCGCCCGAAGACTTCACCGAGAACCTGACCTCGGTGCAGGACCTGGTGGAGTCCGGCGAGCTGGATCTGTTTTAATTTTTTTGAAGAGGCTGCAATGGCACAAATTCTGGTGGTGGATGATTCAAGCACGGTGCGTAACGAAGTGGGCGACTTTCTCAAGGCCAATGGCCTGGCCGTGGCCTTTGCGGTGGACGGTCGCGACGGCCTGAGCAAGCTCAAGGCCGACCCCGGCGTCAAGCTGGTGGTGTGTGACGTGAACATGCCCAATATGGACGGCCTGACCATGGCTGAAAAAGTACGCAGCGAGCTGGGCAACAACGGGGTCAACATCATCATGCTGACCACCGAAAACTCGCCGGCCATGAAAGAGCGCGGCAAGGCCGCCGGCATCAAGGGCTGGATCGTCAAGCCCTTCAAGGGCGACGCCGTGATCGCCACCTTCAAAAAGCTGGTGGCGGGCTGAGCGGCGGGCCGTGCAGCCCCAGGGCGGGCTGCACGCCATGGCCAAGCTGCCACAAGGCTTCAGGCGTCGTTCAGAAAACGGGCCAGTGCGGCCTGGGTGTCCGGATGCCGCGGCAGGGTCTTGTGGTTGGTGCCGGGCACCACGCATACCGTCACCGGCTGGGCCAGTCGCGCGACCAGGGCCAGGCTGCTGGCGTGCGGAATGCGGGTGTCCTGCGCCGCCAGCAGCACGCTGCTTGGAGCCTGTACCCGGGCTGCATCGACACTGCAATCAAATTTTTGCCGCAGGGCCCAGCGCATGGAGTGCAGCACCGGGCGTTTGCGCACCAGTTCTTCCAGGCTTTCAAAGGGCGACAGCAGCACCAGGCGGCTGACGCTGCGGCGCGCCGCCACGGCTGTGGCCATGGCCGTGCCCAGGCTGCGGCCCATGAGCACCATCTCGGCGCAGTGGCCGCCTTCGAGGCGCTGGACCTCGTCAAAGATCTTGAGCGCATCGGCCTTGGCGGTGGTCTCTGACGAGCGCCCGCCGGACTGGCCAAAGCCGCGGTAATTGAAGGCGTAAAGCGTCCACGGCCCCAGATGGCTGGACATGCCGCTGACCCAGCCCACATGCTCGTTGCGCCCGCCAAAATAAATCAGCACGCGCTGTGTCGGTGCCGCTACCGGCCGGGCCACCCAACCCTCCAGATGAACCTTGGCGGTCACGGCCAGCCGGATCGGCTGCACCATCTGCTGGCTTGCCACCGGCCCGCGCAGCAGCGGGCGCAGGCGCGTGGCCTTGCCGAAGATCAGCCGTCCCTGGGCCACCCACAGCAAGGAGGTGCTGGCCGCATAGCTGGATGCCGCGCTGAGCGCCAGCAGACCCAGGCTCAGCGCCATGGCGTTGCCACCGGCAGGCCTGTCAAGCCGGTTTGGGTCAAACAAGGTAGGAATAGAAGGCTGGAGTCCGGCGCTCTGCAGGCAGACAATGGGCGTCTGAGAACCAAGGAGTTTGAATGACGCGCAATACCGACCGATTGGAAGTGCTGGCCCGTGACCTGGCCAGCCGCTATGGCGAGGAAGACAGCATGGTCTGGGCCGTCCGCCCGGACACGGCGCAAAAGCCCCTGGCAGTTGGGGTGGGCCACCGGGTCTGGAAGATCTCGCAGAAATACAGCTTCAAACACGCCCGCCTGGCCAAGCTGGGCATTGGCAGCGCCGCTTAGCGCCCTGCCGCGGGCGACTAGCGGGCTGGCTTTGGCGGCTTGCACGCAAAGCAAAAAAACATCAGCGAGTGCATCAGGCGGTGGACGGCACCCCGGCTGCGCGGCATGTGCTGGCCGCACTGCATGCAGCTGCGGATCTCGCCGGGTGCGCCCATGCCCGCAAAAGGCGAACCACCGGCCTTGGCCTTGTAGCGCAGGCCGGTGTCGGTGATCTCATTGGTCTCTGGGGTGGTCATGCCGCTCTTCTTTTTGAAAGTGGGAACATTTGCATTCTGTGGCACGCAGGTGTCATTAACGTGACGCTGTCAGCAACAGGGCCGGCAGCCAGGTGGCCGTTGCGGGCAGCAGCGCAATCACCATGCTGCCGATAAAAATGGCCAGCAGGGCCGGCAGCACCGCCACGGCCACATAGCGCACCGGCTTGCCGAACATGGCCGAGGCGAAGTAGATGTTCATGCCGGCGGGCGGGCACAAAAAGCCCAGCTCCATGGTGGCCAGAAAGATGATGCCGAAGTGCACCGGGTCAATGCCGTAGCTCAGGGCCACCGGCAGCAGTAGCGGCACCAGCACCACCAGGGCGGCAAAGATTTCCATTAACGCACCGGCGGCAAACAGGAACAGGTTGAGCACCAGCAGAAACACCCATTTGTTGGGTATCACGCCCTGCACCCATGCAATGGCGGCGTCGGGTACGCCGGCATCAATCAGGTAGTTGGTCAGCCCCAGCGCCATGCCCAGGATCAGCATCACGCCGCCTATGATCTGGGTGCAGTCGCGCAAGGCACCCGCCAGCTTGCGCCAGCCCAGTTCGCGGTGCGCCAGCACCTGGGTCAGGATGGCGTAGGCGGCGGCTATGGCCGCACTCTCGGTGGGTGTGGCCAGGCCGCTGACCAGCGCGCCAATGGCCACCACCGGCGCCAGGATTTCCCACTTGGCGGCCCACACGGCGGCCCCGATGGTGGGGCCTGGTGGCCGGTCGGCAGCGGCGGGCGCGGTGCGGGCCACGGCGCCCTGGCGCCGCAGATAACCCCCGAACAGCAGCAGGCAGGCCACCATGATGCAGGCCGGCAGCAGGCCCGCCAGAAACATGGTGTTGATCGGTACGCGCGCAATGATGGCGTACATGATGAGCGGCACCGAGGGCGCCAGCAGCACACCCAGGGCGCTGGCGCTGGTCACCAGGCTGATGCCGCGCTGCTCCGGGAAGCCGGCGTTGCGCAACAGCGGCAACAGCAGTCCACCCAGCGCCAGAATCGTCACGCCGCTGCCGCCGGTAAAGGCGGTAAAGGCCGAGCACAGCACGGCGCTGGCCACCACGGTGCCGGTGGCGCCGCCGCCAAACAGGGCCACAAACACCGCACCCAGGCGCTGCGCCGCCTGTGTGCGCGCAAACACCAGCCCGGCCAGTGTGAACAGCGGCAGGGCGGGCAGCGACGGGTTGACCGTGATCTGGTAATGCGACAGGGCAATCGAGGCCAGCGGCAGCGCGTCCTGCCAGAACAGGGCCAGGGCCAGGGCGCCCAGCACAGCGAAGATGGGCGCACCGCATGCCAGGGCCGCCAGCAGCGCCAGCAGTGCCGGCCACAAGGGCAGGGCGGTGCCATCGAGCTGCCAGGCCAGTGCCATGCCGGCCGCCGTGGGCAGCAGGGCGCCGGCGGCCCGTTGCCAGGCGGCGCCAAAGCCCTGTGCGCCCAGTTGCAGGCCCAGCAGCAAGAAGCCCAGCGGCATGCTGGCCTGCAGCCACCACACCGGGATGCCATAGGCCAGGGTCTGCGCCACCGCGCGTTCGCTGTCCACCAGGCGCGCACTGGCCAGGCACAGCAGGCCGCAGACCAGGGCCGCAAACAGTGTGCCGTAGCGCTGGCTGGCAGCGGCCAGGCGCGGGTAGGCAGCCGATTCAAAGCCCTTGCCAAAGCTGCTCAGGTGGCCATGGCGCAGCGCCGCCACCGAGCCCAGCATGGCCATCACCAGGCCCAGGTGCTGCACGATCACCGGCGCGTTGGCAATGCCACTGCCGGCCAGGGGACGCACCAAGATTTCCGCCAGCGGAATCAGCGCCATGCCCAGCAGTGCCAGCGCGGCCAGCACCTCGTCCAGCCGGCGCAGCAGCCGCATCGTCCACAAGCGCTTCATTTGGCGGTGAGCGCGCGGTAGGCCTTCACCTGCTTGAACACCTCATCAAAGGTATCGGCCGGCACCATGCTGCCGCGTATGCGCGGGTACAGCGATTCGGCCAGGGCGTTCCATTCCTTCATCTCGGCGGCATTGGGTGTGTGGACGGCCAGGCCACGCTTCTTCATGGCGTCCACGGCTTCATCCACTTCCTTGCGGGCTTGCGTGCGCATGTGCATGCCGGCCCGGTCGCCGGCCGTGCGCAGGGCGACCTGCGCCTCGGGCGTCATGGTCTCCCAGGCCTTGGTGGTCACCACCAGGGCACCGACGATGGGGGCCCAGTTGATCTCCAGCATGTGCGGCGCCGTGTTGTAGATCTGGCTGGCCAGCGCGAAGTACGGCGTGGAGGGCACCACGTTGATCATGCCGGTCTGGATGGCGGGCAGGATGTCGGCCGTCTCCAGCGGCACCGGGGTGTAGCCCAGGCTCTTCATGATGGACTGCTGCTCCTGCTCCGAACCCCAGGCAAAGAACTTCATGCGCTTGTAGTCATCGGGGCGCACGGCGGCTTCCTTGGAGAAGAAGCGCACCCAGCCGGCATCGCCCCAGCCCAGCACCACAAAGCCCTTGTCAAAGAATTTCTTCTCGATGGCGGGGCGCATTTTTTCCCGCACATAGTCCAGCTCTTCCCAGCTGCGAAACAGCAGCGGCAGGTTTTGCAGCGCGGTGATGGAGGGCTCGATCTCGCGCAGGCCCACCACCGACAGCAGGGCGCCCTGCAGCTGGCCGATGCGCATGCGGCGTGCCATCTCGGCCTCGCCGCCCTGGCTGCCGTCTGGATAGACCATGTACTTGGCACCACTGCCCTGCGCCGCGCGCCAGGCCTCGCCCATCTCCAGCAACTGGCGGTGGTAGAGCGAATTCTTGGGTGCCAGCGTGCCCATGCGCAGTTGCACATCGGCCGCACGGGCGGGGGTGGTGAGGGCGCAGAGCAGGGCAAGCGCCAGGGCAGTCAGCAGTTTGTGCATCGGGAGGGGGCTAGGTTAGAAAAGGTCTTCGGCACTGGCCAGCAGCCACTGCGCGCGCTCACGCATCACGGCGTTTTGCAGGTCGGGGTGTGCGCCGGCAATGGCCAGCGCCTGTTGCAGCAGGGCCTCAAAGGCGGCGCGGTCGCCGGCCGGCAGGGCCACGCCCTCGGCCTTGGCCACCAGCGGGCCGGCGCTCTGGCCTGCACCCAGGGCAATGGCCTGGTCAAAGTAGCGCAGCGCCTGCGCGGGCGATCCGCCGGGCCGGGCCGACTCCAGGCTGGCCATCAGGCCGGCCAGTGCGCCCTGGCCGTAGCCCGGCTCGCGTGCATAGGCCCGCTGTGCCAGGCGCAGCACCAGTGGCAGGTCGGCCACGACCTCGGGTTGATCCTTGGAGAGTGAAATCAAACCGCCCCAGCTGGCGGCCGCCCAATAGGCCAGGCCGACCTGGTCGGCACGCAGGGGTGGCCCGTCGGTGTGCTCCAGGGCCAGGCGAAAGCCGGGCTGGGTGCGTTCCAGTGCGGCCAGGGCGTGCTGGCGGGCGCGCCCGTACAGGCGCGCCGCACGCAGCCGCAGGCGCTGGGCCGCGCGGCTGTCGGTGCTGTCCATGCGCTCGGCATCAAAGGCCACAAAGGCATAGGCGTACTGGGTGAAGCCGGTGGCCACGGCCTGCGAAAGTTGCAGGTTGTCGGGCACCTCGCGCAGCAGCGCTTCTGAGAGCTTGAGGTAGAAGGCACTGGCTTCGCGCGCCAGCACCAGGTCATCTTCGGGTGCCTGACCTTGTGCGGCCAGTTCATTGGCCATGCCCTGCACCAGCAGCTGGCGCGCCGAGCAGCCGCCCAGGGCCAGCAGCAGGGCCAACATGGCCAGGCCGCGCCAGCCGCTGCGGATGCTGCTGTTCAGTCGCGCGCTTGCAAACAGGATGGGCATGGGGTGGGGAGCCGGCGAAGGCGTGGTGGCTGCGTGCCAGCAGGTCCGCTGGATCAAGGCGCCGAATGTAGCGGTCTTGTGTGAATGAATGGTGACAGCCTTGTCATCAATTCTTCATGTGCCTGCCATGAATGGGTCACGTCTGTTTTCGACAATTTCAGCCATGAACACACTGCATGAAAACATCCACCAAGCGCGCGACAGCGTTGTTGCGCAGGCACCGGTTGCCACCCGCCTGGAAAGCCCCCAGGCCAAGCCCGCCGGCATCGAAGTGTCCTGGGCCCAGCACCAGGACGAAGTGCGCGCCGCGCAGAAGCTGCGCTTTGACGTATTCGCCGGGGAAATGGGCGCACGCCTGAACACCCCCATCCCGGGCCACGACGTGGACCTGTTTGACAACTACTGCGAACACCTGCTGGTGCGTGACCAGGCCACACAACAGGTGATAGGCACCTACCGGGTGCTGACCCCGGTGCAGGCCAAGCGCGTCGGCAGCACCTACAGCGATACCGAGTTTGACCTGACCCGCCTGCGCAGCCTGCGCGAGCGCATGGTGGAACTGGGCCGCAGCTGCGTGCACCCGGACCACCGCCACGGCGGCGTCATCATGGTGCTGTGGGGCGCGCTGGCCGAGTTCATGACGCGCAACCAGCTCGACACCATGATCGGCTGCGCCAGCATCCCCATGCTGCACAACGGCGTGGTCAGCGGCGATGTGGCGGCCAGCATCTGGCGCCAGTTGCAGGCCACGCACCTGGCACCGATTGACTACCACGTGCGCCCGCGCCTGCCGCTGCCGGTGGAGCGCCTGGACAGCAGCCTGGACGTGGAAGCACCGGCGCTGATCAAGGGCTATCT
>CANBTQ010000070.1 GCA_947372425.1 Comamonadaceae bacterium
CCGAAGTCTTTGCTGACGTTGCGGATGGCGATGCTCATGGTGTCGTTCTCGAAATTCTGGGATGGGTTCAGGCTTGGGCCGCAGCGGGCAAGGGTGCTGACAGGGGACGTTCGGGCGGCAGCGCGGCAGAAGCCTTTTGGTCGCGCTCAAAGCGCCACTCCACAATCTGCTTGATCACCAGCGTGACCAGGGCCAGCAGCGCCAGCAGCGAGGCCACGGCAAAGGCGGCCACGCTCTGGTATTCGTTGTACAAAATTTCCACATGCAGAGGCACGGTATTGGTCTGGCCGCGGATGTGGCCGGACACCACCGAGACGGCGCCGAACTCGCCCATGGCCCGCGCGTTGCACAGGATCACGCCATAGACCAGGCCCCATTTGATATTGGGCAGCGTCACATGCCAGAAGGTCTGCCAGCCGGTGGCGCCCAGCACAATCGCCGCCTGTTCCTCTTCCGTGCCCTGGGCCTGCATCAGCGGAATCAGCTCGCGGGCGATGAAGGGGAAGGTGACGAAGATGGTGGCCAGCACGATGCCGGGTATGGCGAACACGATCTTGATGTCATGCGCCTGCAGCCACGGCCCAATCCAGCCCTGGGCACCAAACATCAGCACGTAGACCAGGCCGGCCACCACCGGCGACACCGAGAACGGCAGGTCCACCAGCGTAGTCAGAAAAGCCTTGCCACGGAATTCGTACTTGGCAATGCACCAGGCGGCGGCAATGCCAAACACCAGGTTCAACGGCACGGCAATCGCGGCGGTGATCAGGGTCAGGCGGATGGCGCTCCAGGCGTCCGGTTCCTGCAGGGCCTCAAAGGCGGCACCGCCACCCTTGCGCAGGGCCTCGGTAAACACCGCGGCCAGCGGCAGCACCAGGAACAGAAAGATAAAGGCCAGGGCAATGGACAGCAGCGTCCATTTGACCCAGGTCGGCTCGGTGGTGCCAGCCTTGGCCGTGCGTTGGGTGCGTGTGCTGCTCATGACGAGGCTCCGTTGCGGCGGCGCTGCCAGGCCTGTAACGCATTGATCACCAGCAGCAGGACAAAAGAAATCACGAGGAGAACGACGGCGACCGCGGTGGCACCGGCGTAGTCGTATTGCTCCAGCTTGCCGATGATGATCAGCGGCGTGATTTCCGAAATCATGGGCATATTGCCGGCGATAAAGATGACCGAGCCGTATTCGCCAATGGCACGGGCAAAGGCCATGGCAAAACCGGTCAAGAGGGCGGGTGCAATGGTCGGGAAGATCACATGCCAGAAGGTCTGCAGCCGCGTGGCGCCCAGGCAGGTGGCGGCTTCTTCGAGTTCTTTCTCGGCGTCTTCGAGCACCGGCTGCACCGTGCGCACCACAAAGGGCAGACCGATAAAGATCAGCGCAATCACCACGCCATTGCGGTTAAAGGCCAGCTGCACACCATAGGGTTCCAAGAGCGAGCCGACCCAGCCGTTGCTGGCCAGCAGGGCGGTGAGCGAAATGCCGGCCACGGCGGTGGGCAGGGCAAAGGGCAGGTCCACCAGCGCGTCGATGATCTTCTTGCCGGGGAACTCGTAGCGCACCAGCACCCAGGCCACCAGCAGGCCGAACACGGCGTTCACCGTGGCTGCAATCAGCGAGGCACCAAAGGTCAGCCGGTACGAGGCCATCACGCGCGGGCTGCTCACGGCCAGCACAAACTGCTCCCAGGTCAGCGTGAAGGTCTTGAAGATCAGGGCCGAGAGCGGGATCAGCACGATCACGCTCAGGTAAAACAAGGTGTAGCCCAGCGTCAGCTTGAAGCCGGGCAGCACGCGTTGGGGTGCACGCCGTGGAATGGATAGTGTGGACATGAGAAAGAATGGTGGGCCATCAACAGTGGCCAGAGCGCGATTCTGCGGATGCGGGCTGCATAAGCAAACGACTTTGTCGTTGTTTGCTTATGCGAAACCCGCGCAAGCAGGGTGATTCCATATGCACAGCAGGTCTTCCCTGCGCCCAAGGGCAGAACGGTTGGCTGGACTGCCGGCTGGCTGCGGGTCTACTTCACCGTATAGAGCTTGTCGAACTGGCCACCGTCATTGAAGTGCACCTTTTGTGCTTCGGCCAGCGAGCCGAAGAGTTCTTCCACGGTAAACAGCTGGATCGGCTTGAAGGTGGAGGCGTACTTCTTCAGGATGCTGGGGTTGATCGGGCGCAGCGCGTGCTTGGCGGCAATCTCCTGGGCCTCGTCGCTGTACAGGTAGTTCAGATACGCCTTGGCCACGTCGGCCGTGCCCTTCTTGGCCACGGTGCGCTCCACCACCGCCACCGGGTTTTCCGCCACGATGCTGATGGACGGGTGAATGGCGTCCACCTTGCCGGTGCCGAACTCGCGGTCTACCGAGACCACTTCGGATTCAAAGGTGATCAGCACGTCGCCGATATTGCGCTGCAGGAAGATGGTGGTGGCATCGCGCCCGCCCTTGGCCAGCACCGGCACGTTCTTGTACAGCTTGCTGACAAACTCGGCGGCTTGGGCATCGCTGCCGCCTTTTTTGCGCGCATAGCCCCAGGCCGCCAGGTAGGCCATGCGGCCGTTGCCACCGGTCTTGGGGTTGACCAGCACCACCGAGATGCCGGGCTTGATCAGGTCGTCCCAATCCTTGATGCCCTTGGGGTTGCCTTCACGCGTCAGGAACAGCATGGTGCTGGACGTGGGCGAGGCGTTGTGCGGGAAGCGCGTCTTCCAGTCCTTGGCCACAATGCCGGCGCTGGCCAGAAAGTCCACATCGGTGGTGGTGTTCATGGTCACCACATCGGCGTCCAGGCCGTCGTTGACGGCACGCGCCTGGGCGCTGGAGCCGCCGTGCGACTGGTCGATCTTGACGTCCTTGCCGGTGCTCTTCTTGTAGCTGGCGATGAAGGCGCCGTTCACATCCTTGTAAAACTCGCGCGACACGTCGTACGAGGCATTGAGCAGCGTCTGGGCGGAGACCAGCGTGCTGGCACCAAGGGCTATAGCGGCAAGGGCCAGCGACAACGTGTGTTTGAGTTTCATAAGAAGCCTGAGAAGGGGTTTGGCAGCCGGCGTGAAAACGCCAGTGAAAGGCGCGATTGTGCACACGCCGGCTGCAAAGACCAACAAACCATCGGTTGTTTGCTTATGCCCTGGCGGTCTAACCAAACAACCGGCCCCGCGCCGCATCGGTAATCGCCACCACGCAAGGATGGGTAATGCGCTTTTCCACCGACACGGCATAGAACTCGTCGCGCAGCTCCTCGCTGCGGCCTATCACCTTCACGCCAAACTGCTGCATGGTCTCTTTCTCCATCACGCTGGGGGCGATGAACACACCGCGCCCCTCGCGCCCGAAGGCCGTCATCAGGGCGCCATCATCAAACTCACCCACGATGTGGGGCTGCACGTCGTGTCGCGTCAGCCATCCCTCAAGCTGCTGGCGCACCGAGGCCTGGGCACCCGGAATCAACAGGGGCTGGCCGTTCAGGCATTGCGGAAATTTGCCATGCAGCTGTGCCTTGAGCGCGGGCGTGCAGAAGAAGCTCATGGCGGTGCCGCCCAGCGGGTGGTTGAAGGCGCGCACGCTCAGGCGGCGCGACATGGGCTCGTCGGCAATCACCAGATCGAGCCGGTTCAGCGCCAGCTGGGCCAGCAGGTCCGGAAACTTGCCCTCACTGCAAATCAGGCGCACCGGATCGGCAATGGCCAGGGCCGGCTCCAGCAGCCGGTAGGCAATCGACTTGGTCACCGAGTCGGCCACCCCCACCTTGAAGTCCAGCACCTGTCTGCCATCACGGGCGGTGCGCACGGCGGCTTCCAGTTCGGCGCCCAGGGCAAAGATCTGGTCGGCATAGCCCAGCGCCAGGCGGCCGTCCTCGGTCAGCTCCAGATTGCGGCCGGTCTTTTTGAACAGCTTGTGGCCCAGCCAATCCTCCAGCAACTTGATCTGGCCCGACAGGGTTTGCGGCGTGGTGTGCAGCTGTTCGCCGGCGCGCATCACGCCGCCGGCCTTGGCCGTGACCCAGAAATACAGCAGGTGTTTGTAATTCATCGCATTTATCGAAGTGAAATTGTTGAAATAACGACTTTTCACGAAGCATTGTCGCACCTACATTCAGGTCTTGCCAGCGCCTTCGCGCTGTTTACAGGAGTGAAAACCATGCGACTCAGTACCCGTGGACGTTTTGCGATTACCGCCATGATCGACCTGGCCTTGCGTGAAAAAGGCTACCCCGTGCCCCTGTCCGACCTGGCCCTGCGCCACGGCATTTCCCTGTCCTATCTGGAGCAGGTGTTTGCCAAGCTGCGCCAGCACAGCCTGGTGGAAAGCACGCGCGGCCCCGGGGGCGGCTATGCCCTGGGCTTCCGGGGCGATGCCATCACCGTGGCCGACATCATTGGCGCGATCGAAGAGGTGGGCGACCCGCAGGGCGCACGCAAGGGCCGCACCGGCGTGCTCGACACCCAGTCGCTGTGGGACTCGTTGAACACCGCTGTGTTCGAGCACATGAAGACCATCACGCTCAAGAGCCTGGCCGATGAGCAGCGCGCGCACGGCTTCCAGGTGCAGGAGCGGCGCAAGACCGGCAAGGGTGTGTTGGTAGCGCCGGCGCGCCAGACGCCGCGCGCCCTGGTGCCCAACTCGGTGTTCGCCCTGGCGCAGTCCTACGGCTTGTAAATGCGGCCGAGCCGGCAATTGCAATATTCACATATGCAATGTTGAAAACGGTCTTTGTTCATTCGGGTGTCTCTCTCTACAGTTCGGCTCAGGGCGCAATGGCGCGCACCGCTGAACCGTTAAAGGACCCCGAATATGAAGACCGTAAAAAACCTGCTCAATGCCACATTGGGTGCCCTGCTGCTGGCTGGCGCGCTGGGCGCTTCCGCCGCCGACAAGCCCGTCGTGGTGGCCTACCAGACCGACGCACTGCCCTCGTCCCTGGGCATTGCCAACGGCGACTTTGAAAAAGCTACCGGCACCAAGATTGACTTTCGCAAGTTCAATTCCGGCGGCGAAATTTTTGCCGCCATTGCCTCCGGTGATGTGCAGGTCGGCTACGTGGGCTCCAGCCCTTACGCCGCTGCCACCTCGCGCGGCCTGGACGTGAAGGCCTTTTATCTGGCCTCCATCTCCGGCACCGACGAAGCCCTGGTGGTGCGCAATGGCTCCGGCATCAACAGCGTGGCCGACCTCAAGGGCAAGAAGCTGGCCGCAGCGCCCGTGTCCACCGACCATTACCAACTGCTGGCCCTGATCAAGAGCCAGGGCCTGACCGAAAAAGACGTGCAGGTGTTTGCCATTCCCCAACCCGAAATCGTGGCCGCCTACAACCGGGGCGACATCGACGGCGCCTTTGTCTGGGACCCGGCACTGACCGAGCTGAAGAAGACCGGCAAGGTGCTGGTGACCTCCAAGGACGTAGCCGAAAAAGGCGCGCCCACCTTCTCCGCCTGGGTTGCCACCGCGGCCTTTGCCAAGGAGCACCCCGAGTTTCTCAAGGCCTTTGCCGGCGTGATTGAAAAGCACACCCACTCCTTTGTTTCCAACAAGGCGGCCTGGGGTGCCGACAGTGATAACGCCAAGCAACTGGCCAAACTGCTGGGCGGCACGCCCGCAGACCAGGCCGCCGGCCTGCTGAACCTGAACCTGGTTCCATTGAGCGCGCAAGCGTCGGATGCCTGGCTGGGTGGCGGTGAAAAATCCGGCATCGCCAAAATTCTCAAAGAGACCTCGGTGTTCCTGAAAGAGCAGAAGAAAATTTCCGATGTGCTGCCCAGCTACGCGGCCTTTGTGACACCTGCAGCGCTTGCTTCCCTGAAGAAGTAATCACTTTTCCAAGCCCTTGGCGCCGTGCCGGTGGGCAACCACCGCGCGGCGTTGCCCATTGCACGACCCCGGGAAAAACCCATGTTGAAAGTTGATAACGCCAGCGTCTTTTTCGCCGCACGCGATGGCCAGGCCGTGCAGGCGCTGGACCGTGTCTCGCTGGACATTCCTGCGGGCGGTTTCGTGGTTGCCCTGGGTACCTCGGGTTGCGGCAAGTCCACCCTGCTCAACGCCATGGCCGGTTTTTTGCCGCTGTCCAGTGGCAGCATCACGCTGGACGGTGTGCCGGTCAGCAAGCCCGGTTCCGACCGCGGCGTGGTGTTTCAGAAGGACACGCTGCTGCCCTGGAAATCGGTGCTGGACAATGTGTCCCTGGGCTTGAAATTTGCCGGGGTATCGCGCAACGAGCGCGATGCGCGCGCGCACGAACTGCTGCGCCTGGTGGGCCTGCAGGACTTTGCCCAGTCCGCACCGTATGAGCTCTCGGGCGGCATGCGCCAGCGCGTGGGCCTGGCCCGTGCCCTGGCACCCGACCCCAAGATATTGTTGATGGACGAGCCCTTTGGCGCCCTGGACAGCATGACGCGCGAGCAAATGCAGGAGCTACTGGTGTCGGTCTGGGCCCGCACCGGCAAGCAGGTTTTTTTCATCACCCATTCGATTGAAGAGGCGCTGTTTCTGGGCACCCAGGTCATCGTCATGTCACCCCGCCCCGGGCGCATCGTGGCGCGCTTTGACGTGGATTTTGTGCGCCGCTTTGCCAGCGAGCGCGACGCCCGCGCCATCAAGACCTTGCCCGCCTTTGCCGAACTGCGCGAGGAAATCCGCGCCATCGTGCACCAGACCGAAGACCAGGAAGCCACCGTATGACCGACCTTGCCGCACAACTCTCCCTGATTCAACACATCGATGCCAGCGCCACCCTGATGTTGCCGGACCCCAAGCACCCCGCACCCACGCGGGTGAAGATGCGCAGTTTCGGCATCGGCGAAGGCAGCACGGTTGCCATCAGCCTGGCCACCGGCATCGCCATCCTCGGCCTGTGGTGCTTGCTGGCGCAGACCGCTTGGGTGCCGCATCTGTTTTTGCCCACACCGGCCGAAGTGATCCGCATGGCGCAAAGCATCTGGGACGACGGCTATGCCAACGCCACCTTGTGGGAGCATGTGTCGGCCAGTCTGGCGCGCATTCTTTCGGCCGCCGCCATTGCCGTCCTGCTGGGTATTCCGGTGGGCCTGCTGATGGGCCTGAGCCGCTGGGCCAAGGGCGTGCTCGACACGCCCATCGAGTTTTACTGGCCGCTGCCGCCCTTGGCCTACCTGCCGCTGATGATCATCTGGCTGGGCATTGGCGAGGCCTCCAAGATCACGCTGCTTACCCTGGCCATGTTTGCACCCATCGTGCTCTCGGCCCAGGCCGGTGTGCGGGCCCTGCCGCAGGAGCGGGTGAATGCCGCGCTTTCATTGGGAGCCACGCGCTGGCAGTTGTTCACCGAAGTGGTGCTGCCCTCGGCCCTGCCGGAAATCCTCACCGGCATCCGCATTGCACTGGGTGTGGGCTGGGGCACGCTGGTGGCTGCCGAGCTGATTGCCGCCAACCGTGGCATTGGCTTCATGATCATGTCGGCCTCGCACTTTCTGGCCACCGACGCGGTGTTTGTCGGCATTGGCGTGATCGCCGTGTGCGCCTTCAGCTTCACCCTGGTCATGCGATTGCTGGAAAATGCGCTGGTGCCCTGGAAAGGCAAGAACTAGCTGCATGGCGCGCTAATTGCTAGTCCGCTGGACCGACGTTTCACTCCGTTTGACAATCATCAACACGAGAGTGCTTTCGCCATGGTCACAATCTCTCTTCACCGCAATCGTCACACCAAGGAATTCATCATGGCAACAAGCAAAAAACCAGTAGCGCCGGCTACGCCCAAAGAAGTACCGGCAGCTGCTGCCAAGCCAGCGGCCAAGGCCGTGGTTGCCAAGCCCGTCGCCGCCAAGGCGGTAGCAGTGCCCGTGGCCAAAAAAGCGGCTGCCAAGCCCCCCGCCAAGGCCAAGCCTCTGGTGGCCCAAGCTGCGGCACCGGCTGCAAAACCCAAGGCACCCGCCAAGCCAAAGGCCAAAGTCAAGGTCACAGGCACCGCCATCGATCCTGCACAACGCGCCAACTACATCGAAGTGGCGGCCTTCTACATTGCCGAACGCCGCGGCTTTGCCCCCGGCAACACCGAGCAGGATTATCTGGACGCTGCTGCCGAGATCGACCGCCTGATTGCGGCCGGCCACTTCAGCAAGTAGGCGTCCGTCTGCCGCGGGTGCGGTCAGAGTGAACGCCGGATGGACCGGCAGACCGGACCCTTCGGCAGGCACTGGCCAAAAAAAGAGCGACCCGCGGGTCGCTCTTTTCATTGCGGGACAACAGTCCCTCAGTGCCTGCGCGCCGAACTCAGACGCCGCACCACCGCGATCATCCTGTCCACCTCTTCGCAGGTGTTGTAGAACGCCAGCGATGGCCGCACCGTGGTCTCCACACCCATGCGCCGCAGAATGGGCTGCGCGCAGTGGTGACCGGAGCGCACCGCAATGCCTTCGTCGTTCAAGGCCTTGCCCACTTCTTCGGTGGTGTAGCCCTTGAGCACAAAGGACAGCACGCTGGCCTTCTCATGCGCCGTGCCGATCAGCCGCACACCGGGGATCGGTTTGAGCAGGTGCGTGGCATAGGCCAGGATGTCGTGCTCGTAGCGCGCAATGTTTTCCAGGCCGATGCGCTGCACATAGTCGATGGCGGCACCCAGACCCACCGCGTCCGCGATGTTGCCCGTTCCCGCCTCGAACTTGTTGGGCGGCGGCTGGAACACGGTGCGCTCAAAGGTCACGTCGGCAATCATGTTGCCGCCACCCTGCCACGGGGGCATGGCGTCGAGCAACGCACGTTTGCCGTAGACCACGCCGATACCGGTGGGCCCGAAGATCTTGTGCCCGGAGAACACAAAGAAGTCGGCACCGATGTCCTGCACGTTGACCCGCATGTGGCTGACCGACTGCGCGCCGTCCACCAGTGCAATCGCTCCCGCACGGTGGGCCAGTTCCACAATCTCCTTCACCGGCACCACGGTACCGAGGGCGTTGGAGACCTGTGTCACGGCCACAATTTTCGTGCGGTCGTTCAAGAGCTTTTTGTACTCGTCGATCAGGACCTGGCCGCTGTCGTCCACCGGGATCACGCGGATCTTCGCGCCCTTCTGTGCAGCGAGTTGCTGCCAGGGCACGATATTGGCGTGGTGCTCCAGATTCGAAACAATGATCTCGTCGCCTTCGAGCACGTTCTGCACACCCCAGGTCTTGGCCACCAGGTTGATGGCCTCGGTGGCACCGCGCACGAAGATGATTTCTTCGACACTGGATGCACCTATGAAGTTGCGCACTTTTTCACGCGCGCCTTCATAGGCATCGGTGGCGCGGGCTGCCAGCTCATGCGCCGCACGGTGGATGTTCGAATTCTCGTGTTCGTAAAAATACGAGATCCGGTCAATCACCGCTTTGGGCTTGTGCGTGGTGGCCGCGTTGTCAAACCACACCAGCTGTTTGCCGTTGACGCGTTCCTGCAGGATGGGGAAATCCCGGCGTACCGCGTGCACGTCAAAGGCCGGATGGCGTGAGGCATCGACCTCCGGCTTGCCTTCCTGATACGGTCCGGCGTAAGCGCTGGGCGTACGCTGGGGCTCCAGAAAGTAGAACGGACCCGCCGCCTGCGCACCACTGCTGTTGGCAACTGGTGCGGCACCTGCTTGCGCCGGCACACGCGGGTTGTTGCTCAGCAGCGCACGCAAGTCGTCGGCACCGGGCAGCCCAAAGGAATGCGCGGTGACGCGGTCTTCGCGCGGCACGCTGTACTCGGCAAGCGCAGACGGATAACCGCCACCGCTGTTGACAAAGTAGAAGGGCGAGGCTTCAGCCGGCGCCGGTGCAGCAGCACTGTCCGTTGGGACAGCCGCGCTGCCAGCGCTCGCCGCAGTCGACTCGCCAAAGCCCGGCGCGGCGGGTACCGCAGTACCTCCCGCAGTGGGCGCTGATGGCGCGGTGGCTGGTGCCGCTTGCGGTGAGGCGGTGCCCGAGGCCTGGGGCACACCCAGTGCCTGCGCACCGAAGCGGTTGTCCACGGCAGGCGCTACCAGGGTGGCGTTGTCGGGCAGGCCGTTGGGGGCGGCGGAATGTGGCACCAGGGATGGTGTGGATGCGCCCAGGTTGAGCGCATTTTGGGGCGTGGTGGGCGCCATGTTGGCTCCCGGAGGCGGCGAGCCAAAGGGAAAGGCCGCAGGCGACTGCGGCTCGCGCGCCACCGGGCCCAGCGAACTGCCACCGGGCAGCACGTTGGTGGGCGCAGGTACCCCGCCAAGCGCTGGCGCGGGCGGCTGCCCATTCGCGAACGCGGGTGGCGAGGGCTGCGGCAAACTGCCCAGTGCAGGGGGCGTAGGGGCTTGCGGCAGACCAGCCGGCGCAGGTGCCGCTGACGGAAACTGCGGCGCCTGTCCCGGCAAGGCCGAGAAGAAGGCACCGGCCAGTTGCGTCAGCGTGGCGATGTCGGGCAATCCTGCAGGAGGCGAGCCCCCCGGCAGATTACTTGTAGGTGTCTGGATAGTCATGGAACTTGCCCACTTCAACATCTTCCAGCACGGCCAGCGCGTCGTCGGTTTGCACGACCAGTGAGCAGTACAGGCTGATCAGGTAGGAGGCAATCGCGCTGCGGTTGATACCCATGAAACGCACGGACAGACCCGGGCTTTGCTCACCGGCCAGACCGGGCTGGAACACGCCGACCACGCCCTGGCGCTTGTCGCCCACGCGCACCAGAATGATCTTGGTCTTGCCGTCGGCCACCGGCACCTTGTCGCTGGGGATCAGCGGCACGCCGCGCCAGGTCAGGAACTGCGAACCAAACAGACTCACGGTGGGCGGTGGCACGCCACGGCGTGTGCATTCGCGGCCGAAGGCGGCAATCGCCAGCGGGTGGGTCAGGAAGAAGGCGGGCTCTTTCCAAACCTTTGTCAGCAGCTCGTCCAGATCATCGGGCGTGGGCGCGCCGGTCAGCGGGTAGATGATCTGATCGGGCGCGACGGACGCCAGCAGGCCGTAGTCGGGGTTGTTGATCAGCTCGGATTCCTGACGCTCCTTGATGGTCTCAATCGTCAGGCGCAGCTGTTCCTTGATCTGGTCATGCGGGCTGCTGTACAGATCGCTGACGCGGGTGTGCACGTCCAGCACTGTGGAGACGGCATTCAGGAAATACTCGCGCGGAGTGTCTTCGTAGTCGACAAAGGTTTGCGGCAGTTCGGACTCGTCGCGCTTGGCGCAGGCCACCAGCACGTCCTGCGGGTTCTTGACCTTGTTGAGGCGGTAGATACCGGCTTCCACCGGCACCCACTGCAGCAAATGCACCAGCCAGCGCGGGCTGATGGTCGACAGAATGGGTACGGTCTTGGTGGCGTTGGCGAGTTGCCGCGCGGCGCTGTCGCTGAGCGCGGATTGGCTGGGAAGGGTCTCTGACATGAAGGTCTCCGGGGGTTGAAAAATGAAACAGTGAAAAGGGGGCTGGCTTCAAGCTGCCTTGATGTCCTGGCGCGAAGTGGCCTGCGTGAT
>CANBTQ010000071.1 GCA_947372425.1 Comamonadaceae bacterium
TTGGATTCATGGAAGCGACGGATCAGGGCCGGAATGACGTGGCTGTTTTGCGGGTGGTAGTTGTCACCCGGGCCGTACAGATTGGTGGGCATGACGCTGCGGTAGTCGATGCCATGGCTCTGTCCATACTGGCGGTTGTAACTCTCACACAGCTTGATGCCGGCAATCTTCGCAATCGCGTAAGGCTCGTTGGTGGGCTCCAGCGTGCCGGTGAGCAAGGCCGCCTCGCTCATGGGCTGCGGAGCCAGGCGCGGATAGATGCAGCTGCTGCCCAGAATCAGGAGTTTTTTGACGCCGTTGCGGAAGGCTGCCTCCACCACGTTGGCCTGCATCATCAGGTTCTCGTAGATAAAGTCGGCCGGAAAGCTGTTGTTGGCCAGGATGCCGCCCACCTTGGCCGCAGCCACATAGACCTGGTCGGGCTTCTCGGCGGCGAAGAAGGCCTGCACCTGGGCCTGGTTGCACAGGTCCAGTTCCGCATGGGTGCGGGTGATGAGGGAGGCAGCAGGCACACCGGCTGCCAGCAGGGTGCGCACAATGGCCGAGCCCGCCATGCCGCGGTGGCCGGCTATATAAATCTTGGGATTGGAAGGCATGCGAGCGGTTTTATGTCGAATCCCTGATTATCCACGCGGAAGACCCCAACAGGCTGCACAGCAGCCCAAACTGCCCCAGGCAGCGCCCCGAACTAAAAGTGAATGCCCCGCATCATCTGCTGCATCGCCACCGCTTCGGCCGACAGTTGCTGCTTGACCGGCTTGTCGCCGGGCTTGGCGCCCTTGGCGGCCGACGAGTCCGGGAACATGCGGAAGGTGGTATTCATGGCAATCTGCGCCACGCGCGGCAGCAGGGCGTGCATCAGTTGTCCGGTAATGCCCAAGCGGGTCGCTACACGCACCGGCTTGAAGATGCAGGCCTGGGCCACCATGTCGGCGGCTTCCTCGGGCGACAAGGTGGGCACGTTCTTGTAGATATTGGTGGGCGCAATCATGGGCGTGCGCACCAGCGGCATATTGATGGTGGTGAATGAAATGCCCTGGTCGGCAAACTCGCTGGAGGCGCAGCGTGTCCAGGCATCCAGCGCGGCCTTGCTGGCCACATAGGCGCTAAAGCGTGGCGCATTGGTCAGCACACCAATCGAGCTGATATTCACCACATGGCCCTTTTTCTTGGCCACCATGCCCGGCAGCAGGCCCATGGTGACGCGCAGGCTGCCAAAGTAATTGAGCTGCATGGTGCGCTCAAAGTCGTGGAAGCGGTCGTAGCTGGACTCAATGGCGCGGCGTATGGAGCGCCCGGCGTTGTTGATGAGGAAGTCCACGCCGCCGTGGTTGGCTTCCAGCAACTGGATAAAGCGGTCGCAATCGGCCATATCGGCAATGTCGGCGGCATAGGCAACAAAGCTGTAGCCCTTTTCCTTGGCCTCCTTGCAGGCTTCGTCGAGCTTGTCCTGGTCACGGCCACAGATGATGGTGACAGCACCCGCCTCGGCAAATTTGTGGGCCGCAGCCAGGCCGATGCCCGACGAGCCACCGGTGATCAGCACCACCTTGCCGGCCACGGTGCCGCGCAGGCTGCGGTCGATGTGCAGGGCCGGGTCGAGGTGGCGTTCCCAGTAGTCCCATAGGCGCCAGGCATAGTCGGGCAGCTTGGGGCAGGCAATGCCCGAGCCTTTGAGCATGGCCAGGCTGTCGCGGCAGTCAAAGCGGGTGGGATAGTTCACAAAGGTCAGCATGTCTTCCGGCAGGCCCAGGTCCTTCATCACCGCATTGCGCACCCGGCGCACCGGTGCCAGCGCCATCAGGCCCTTGGTGACGCTGCGCGGGATAAAACCCAAGAGCGCAGCGTTGATGAACACATTCATCTTGGGCGCGTGCGCGGCCTTGCTGAAGATGTCCAGCACATCGCCCACGCGGTAGCCTTCCGGGTCCACCAGGTGGTAGCACTTCTTGGCAATGCCAGGCTTGTGGCTGATGGCGTCCAGCGCGTCCACCACAAAATCCACCGGCACGATGTTGATGCGCCCGCCTTCCAGGCCAATGGTGGGCATCCAGGGCGGCAGGATCTGGCGCATGCGCTGGATCAGCTTGAAGAAGTAATAGGGACCGTCGATCTTGTCCATCTCGCCGGTCTGGCTGTCACCCACCACCATGGCCGGGCGGTACACCGACCAGGGCGTCTTGCATTCGGTGCGCACGATTTTTTCGCTCTCATGCTTGGTCATGAAATACGGGTGCTCGTGGTTCTCGGCTTCGTCAAACATGTCCTCGCGGAACACACCTTCGTACAGGCCGGCAGCCGCAATGCTGGAGACGTGGTGGAAATGGCCGGCGTCTATGGCCTTGGCCAGTTCCACCGTGTTGCGCGTGCCTTCGATATTGACGGCGATCTGGCTTTCTTCATCGGCACCCAGGTCGTATACCGCGGCCAGGTGGTAGAAGTGATCCACCTGGCCCTTGAGTCCCTTGATGGCGTCAGCGGCCAGGCCCAGCTTCTTGCTGGTCAGGTCGCCAAACACCGGCAGGGCGCGCGCCGCAGCCTTGCTGTCCTTCAAACCCCAGAATTCCCGCAGCGCATCCACCTTGCCTGCACTCTCCTTGCGAATCAGGAAGTGGACGACTGCGCCCTTGCGCTCCAGCAGTTTTTTGACGAGCCGTTTGCCAATGAAGCCGGTTGCACCGGTGACGAAATACTGCATAGAGACTCCTCTTAGAGCCGATCATTCTGACCGATGCCGGCGGATGCAGCGTTCAGCGTTAACCCGAAGCCGGTGCTTCTAGGATGGACTCCCTATATCTGCAGGCCCGGAGCGCGTAGAGTGCAGGCTCCACATTGAGGAGAGAGACCATGGTCACCAAGATTCAGAAAAAGTCGCCCGCTGCAGCCGAAAGTGGCGCGGCCCTGTCCGGCTCGGTCAAAGACTCGGCCCAGCAGATCTGGCAAGCCGGCTTGGGTGCATTCACCCGGGCACAGGCCGAGGGCAGCAAGGCCTTTGAAGCCCTGGTCAAAGAAGGCGTGAGCATGCAGCGCAAGACACAGGCTGTGGCAGAAGAAAAGATTTCGGAAGCCACCAACAAGATGTCCACCATGGCCACCGACATCACCAGCAAGGCCTCCGGTCAATGGGACAAACTGGAAAACATTTTTGAAGACCGGGTCGCCAAGGCTCTGAACAAGCTGGGCGTGCCGTCCGCCAAAGATGTGAATGCGCTGATCGCACGCATTGATGAACTGAACAAGGCCGTGCAGCAACTGTCGGGCAAAGCGCCAGCCACCAAGGCCGCATCCAAGGCACCGGCGGCCAAGCCGGCCGCCACGGCAGCCAAAAAAGCGCCGGCAAAAGCACGCAAACCCGCCGCTCCCAAGCAGCCATGAAACCGGGCGTACCGTCTCTCCCGAACAAGGCGCCTAGGCGCCTTTTTTAATGCTGCAAAGCAGCACGCCAAATCGAACAAGCCCTCTACACTTTGCCCATTCGCCCATGAAAGCCAAACACCAGCAACCACCCCGCGTCGCGCTTGCACTGGCAGGCGGCGGCCCACTGGGTGCCATTTACGAAATCGGTGCCATGTGCGCGCTGGAGGAGTGCCTGCTCGGGCTGGACTTCAGCACCCTGCAACATTACGTGGGAGTTTCCGCAGGCGCATTTATTGCCGCCTCGCTGGCCAACGGCATGACGCCGCGTGAGCTGTATGCCGCCTTCATCCAGAACGATTCGGATGGGGCCGAAAATTTCGACCCCTCCTGGCTGATGGAGCCGGCCTACGGCGAATACCTGCGCCGGGGCCGCATGCTGCCAGGCCTGGTGGCCGATGCGGCCTGGCAACTCGCATTCGGACGCAAGTCGCTCACCACCGCGCTGGAGAGCCTGGCGCCGGCCCTGCCCACGGGCGCGTTTTCCAACCTGCAGGTCAATCTCCAACTGGCACGCCTGTTCAATGCCAAGGGGCGCAGCAACGACTTCCGCAAACTCAAGACCAAGCTGACCCTGGTGGCTACCAACCTCGACAGTTCCGAGCCCACACCCTTCGGGCGCCCGGGCTGGGACCACATCCCCATTTCGCAGGCGGTGCAGGCCAGCTCTGCCCTGCCCGGCCTGTTTCCGCCGGTGGAAATTGAAGGACAGCACTATGTGGACGGTGCCCTGAAAAAAACCATGCACGCCTCGGTGGCGCTGGACGATGGTGTGGACCTGCTGATCTGCCTGAACCCCTTAGTGCCGTTTGACGCCACGGCCCCGGTGGAGGCTGACGGAATGGCGCACCTGCTGCCCTCGGCACAGCGCAAGATTCCGCGCATTGTGGACGGCGGCCTGACCTCGGTGCTGAGCCAGACCTTTCGCTCCATGATTCACTCGCGCATGGAACTGGGCATGAAGCATTACGCGGCCCAATACCCGGAAACCGACATCGTGCTCATCGAGCCCGACCACCGCGACCCCGAGCTGTACCTGGCCAACACCTTCAGCTACAGCCAGCGCCGCCACCTGGCCGAACATGCCTACCAGCAGACACGGCAGTTGCTGCGCACCGAAGCCACCGGCCTCTCGGCCAAACTCCTGTGGCACGGCATCCGCCTGAACCACGCAGCGCTGGATGACCAGAAGCGCCGCCTGACCCGGCCCGAGCGGGCACCCACCCGCATCGGGCGGTCGGTCGCCAGTCTGCAGCAAAGCCTGAACGACCTGACCGATTTCACGGCTGCCCGCGCCTTGGCCGGCCACCACTAGGACGCGTATTCCCCCATGGCAAAAAAAGCCCCCCGCCGCACCGCAGAACGCATTCTGGAAGTGACGCTGGAGCTGTTCAACCGCTTTGGCGAACCCAATGTATCCACCACGCTGATCTCGGCGGAAATGGGCATCAGCCCGGGCAATCTGTACTACCACTACCCGGCCAAGGACGAGCTGATCAACGCCCTGTTTGACCGCTATGAAGCGGCACTCAATGAGTTGCTCAATGCCAGCGACAACGTGCGCGATGTGGAAGACGCCTGGTTCTTCATGCACACCCTGTTTGAGCTGATCTGGCAATACCGTTTTTTGTACCGCGACCTCAACGACCTGCTGAGCAAAAACCGGCGCCTGGAAACCCACTTCCAGTCGGTGCTGAAAAACAAGACCCGCTCCGTGAAGGCCATGCTGGCCAGCATGAACCGCTCCGGTGCCATCCGCATGGACGCCCGCGAGACCGAGCCCACCGCCACCAGCATGGTGGTCGTGCTGACCTACTGGCTCAGCTTCGAATACGTGCGCGACCCGCGCAAGGCCCTGGAGCCGGAAAGCGCCCAGGCCGCTCTGCTGCGCGGTGCGCAGCATGTGCTGAATCTGCTGGTGCCCTATCTGGAGGCCGGCCAGCGCACGCATTTGCTCAGTCTGGCCGGCGCCTACATTGCGCCGGCGGAGCACTGAGGGCAGCACCATGGCCCGCTGGACCCGTTTTTCCGCAGCCGGCCAATTCGGTTTTGACAGCAAGCGCGTCAAACGGCAGTGGCACCGGCTGCATGCGGGCGACCAGGAACCACTGCCTCAGGAGCCCGAATTGCTGGATGCCTGGGCCCTGTTTCACAACGGCCATTTTGAGGCGGCCCATCGCGCCGGTCTGCTACTGGGCGCGGACGGCGTCACCGTCGCCAACAAGGCCGCCTGCGTTTACGCCACGCAACTCGAATCCCGTGAGGCTGCGCGGCTGGCGCTGTACCAGGCCGTTGCGGAGCGCGCGACAGAGCAGATGGAAAGCGAGCCCGGCAACCCCAACGCGCACTACCTGCTGGCCTTTGCCCTGGGCCGCTACAGCCAGGGCATCAGTGTGGCCAAGGCCCTGGCGCAAGGCATGGGCAGCCGGATCAAGCTCGCGCTGGAAACCGCCATCATCCTGCAACCCCTGCATGCGGAAGCCCACTTTGCACTGGGCGCCTTTCACGCCGAGATCATCGACAAGGTCGGCTCCATGATCGGCGTCATGGCCTACGGCGCAAAAAAAGAGGCCAGCCTGGCCATGTTCCAGCAGGGTTTCCGGCTGCAACCGCGCTCACCCACCGGGCTGGTGGAGTACGCCACCGCACTGCTGATGCTGGATGGCGATGCGCGCCTGGAAGAGGCCACTGCGCTCTATGCACAGGCCGCAGCGCTTGCGCCACTGGACGCGCGCGAATACCTGGACATCGCAGTGGCCCAAGGCGGGTTGGACATTTAGCAGGCCAAGGCCAGGACCGTTCCCGGGCGCGGCCCTCTAGACCTCACCCCAGGGCAGCATCATCGTCACCAGGGACAACCTGGCAAATTCCGGCTCAAACTGGTCGATGATTTTTTGCGGATCCGGGCACAGGGTCGCGTCCGACACCACGCCAAACTGCACCCCGCCGCCATAGCTCAGTATTGAAACCCCCAGGCCCACGGTGCCGCTTTGCGGCACCCAGAACAGCGTCTCCTCAATCGTGGAGCCACACAGCTTGAGCTTGGTCGCTGGCCCCGGCACATTGGTCATGACCGCCGTGGTCTTCTTGGAAAACAGGCTGAGCATGGCATCCTGCGCCGGCTTGACCAGCAGTCCAGCCACCGCCAGCAGCCCGAAGGTCAACAGCGGCTGCATGCTGCCCTTGAGCTCGGCCATGCGTTGCCGCACCGCATAGACCCGCTCCACCGGGTTCTCCAGACCAATCGGAAGCACCAAGGGCGCCAGGCCAAACTGGTTGCCCAGCTTGTAGGCATGCTCCAGCGGGCGCAAATTCACCGGCACCATGGCCCGGATCAGCTTGCCCTGCACGCTTTCGCCCTCGGCCCGCAGATAGGCGCCGATGGCTCCGGCCACGCAGCTGAGCAGCACATCGTTGATGGAACAGTTCAGCGCCTTGCCCACCGCCTTGACCTCGGCCAGCGGCAGGGGCGGGCACCAGGCCACCCGCTTTTGCTGCCCCGGCAAGCCCTTGAGCCCGGTGGCCGAGTCGTCCGGCATCAACGCCAGCGAGGCCAGGTCACTGATGACCTGGTAGGCCATCTTGGCCATATCGACCGAGCCGGCCACGCCTTTCTCGACCGGCCCGTCCTGCATCAGGTGCAGCGACTTGGCCGCGCCCTCGCCCGCCATCTCCAACGCCTTCACGGCAAACTGGGTCAGGGGTTTGAGCAGGGCTTGTGTCACCCAATCCTCCGCGCTGTGCGGCCGCTCCAGACGTTTGCGCATGGGCGGAGGGGAGCCGCCGTCCATCAGCGACTGGGTGACGGAAATCAGGGCAATGCCGTCGGCAATGCAGTGGTGTATGCGCAGGATCAGCGCCGATCCGCCCTTGTAGTTTTCTATCAGGTGGAACTGCCACAACGGGTGTTTGCGGTCCAGCGGCACCATGCAGAGTTCGGCCAGCCGGTTCTGCAGCGCCTGCTGCTGGCCGGCCTTGGTTGTCTTGGGCAGATGCTCCAGCACCAGGTGGTTGGCCATGTCGAATCCGGCGTCCTGGACCCAGGTGGCACCGGCTGCGTCTTCCACCGCACATTGCACAAAACGCGGGTACTTGGTCATGCGCTCCTGCAAACGGGCGGCCACGTCGGCATAGGCAATGCCCGGCTTGATCACCCAAACGCCCACAATCATCATCAGGTTGTGGGCTGAGTCCATGCGCAACCATGCGGTGTCGACCTTGCTCATGCGCTCGCCACTCAGGCCCAGGGCGCCGGCCACAGCGTCCTTGACAGGGTGTCTGGCGGCACCTTTTTTGCGGCTGATTCGGGTAACCATGGCTTCTCCAGTGCGTGTGTATCCGGCGTGTTACGCGCCGTATTGGGGGCATGGGCTTATTTTGCGGCCACAGTGCACCGTAAGATACAGGGCAAACACCCTCCTGTGCGGAGGGCCTGAACCTAGCAAACTTCCTATCGGAGAAACCCATGTCCCAGCTGCAAACCCAATTCGAAGCCGCCGTAGCCAACTCCAAATCGCTGACCGAGCGTCCCGACAACAGCACCCTGCTCAAGATTTACGGCCTGTACAAACAGGCCACCACCGGCGACAACACAGAGAAAAAACCCGGTTTTTCTGACATGGTGGGCCGCGCCAAATGGGAGGCCTGGAACGGCTTCAAGGGCACGGCCGGTGCGGAGGCCATGCAGCAGTACATTGACCTGATTGAATCCCTGAGCTGAACGAACCCGCCACACCCGGGCCGCTGGGGCACTTACTTCTTGGAGCTGGCTTTTTTGGCCGCTGGTTTGGTGGCCAGCAGGGCATCCAGGTTCTTCACAATCTCGGCCTCAATCCGGTCCTTGAAGGCCCCCAGCAGGAAGCCCAATTTGGCATCCAGTTCAAAAGACACCTTGTTGACCTGCAGCGTGCCCTGCACGCCGGAGCGCGTGAAGTTCACCGTGTCGACCGACTTGCCCTCTGCATAAGTGCATTCCATGCCGAATTCGGCCTCCACCTGCTCGGCCCAGGCGTAGGCAATCTTGCGTGCTGCCGCGTGGCCCAGGTTGTGCGCCCGTACTATGTGAAGATCAGCCATTGCCCCATTCCTTAAAAGTGCCATGTACAAATTCAAATCCCGCGCCACTGGCGACCTGATCATGCTGGAGCCCAACGGCCGCCAGATACTGAGCATTCTGGGTCGCAACGACGCCGCATCACAGGCCCAGGGGATCCTGCTCCCCGAGCATATGCCAGAAGCGATTGAAAAATTAGCGGCCGCCATCCAGGCCGATGAAGACCACAAGGCCCGGTTGATCCAGGAGGCGCAGGACAAGGGCGAAACCCCGCCGCGATTTGAGGGCATCTCGCTACGCCAGCGCGCCGTCCCCTTTATCGAGATGATCCGCCGCTGCAAAAAGGCGGAAAAAGAAATCGTCTGGGGGGTCTGACCCGTTCCATCGTGCAGCGCAAAGGCTTGCCGCAGTCAGCGCTCGAGCCCAAGGCAGGCGGACAAAGTGCCTGCCTGATTGCACGTTGCAGCTACTTGTAGCTGCGGATATCGTCTATCACTTTGCCGTCGTTAGGCAAAGCACCCGGCGCCAGCACTTCCACCTGGGCACGCAGCTTGGTCACGTCGCGGATGGCCTCGCCCACGCGTGCCGCCAGTCCCTCGGCGGCAGATGCCGCCTCCACCTTGAGCGTCATCACATCGTTGGCCATCTCGCCGCTGACCACCAGACGGGCCCGGCTCAGCTCCGGAAAGCGCTTGACGATCTCGTCCACCTGTTTGGGGTGCACAAACATGCCGCGAATCTTGGTGGTCTGGTCGGCGCGTCCCATCCAGCCCTTGATGCGGACGTTGGTGCGCCCCGTCGGGCAGTTGCCCGGCAACACGGCTGACAGATCGCCCGTGCCAAAACGGATCAGCGGATAGTCGGGATTCAGCGTAGTCACCACCAGCTCACCCACTTCGCCCTCGGTGACCGGATCGCCGGTGCCGGGGCGCACGATTTCCACAATCACGCCCTCGTCCAGCACCAGGCCCGCACGGGCCTCGGTCTCATAGGCAATCAGGCCCAGATCGGCGGTGGCGTAGCACTGGTAGCCGGCAATGCCGTGCGCCGTGAACCAGTCACGCAAGGAGGGCGGATAGGCCTCGCCGCCAAACATGGCCTTCTTCACGCTGGGCAGGGTCAGGCCGAGTTCTTCGGCCTTTTCCACAATGATTTTCAGGAAGCTGGGCGTGCCGATGTAGCCCGCCGGCGCCAACTCGCGCATGGCCTGCACCTGCTGCTCGGTCTGGCCGGTGCCGCCGGGAAACACGGTGCAGCCCAGCGCGTGCGCGCCGGTTTCCATCATCGAACCGGCCGGCACAAAGTGGTAGCTGAACGAGTTGTGAATCAGTTCGCCGGGTCTAAAGCCCGATGCATAAATCGCCCGCGCCATGCGCCAGTAATCCTTGGCCGTGCCTTCGGGTTCGTAAATCGGGCCCGGGCTGGCAAACACGCGCGGCATGGCCGCGCCATAGCCAATCGCACTGAAACCGCCAAACACATTGCCGCCCGCAGCACGCGCCGCCTGCTGGCGCTCCTGCAACTCGGATTTGCGGACCACCGGTAGCTGAGCCAGTGCAGCGCGGCTGGTGATTTCAGCTGGATTCACATCGGCCAGCAACGCCGCGAACGCGGCCGATGACTGCTTGGCATGCGCAACTTGTTTGGGCAAAGCACCCAACAATGCTGCTTCGCGCGCTTGCGGGTCGCGGGTTTCCAGGGCGTCGAAATACGTGCTCATGTCGCGCTCCTTAAGCCAACCAACGCTTGCGGCGCTTGTAGCTCTTGACGTCCTTGAAACTCTTGCGCTCGCCACCGCCCACACCCAGGTAAAACTCTTTCACGTCTTCGTTGCTGCGCAGGTCGGCGGCTGCGCCATCCATCACCACGCGGCCGGATTCCATGATGTAGCCATAGTCGGCGTACTTCAGCGCCATATTGGTGTTCTGCTCGGCCAGCAAAAAGGTGACCTTTTCCTTGGCGTTGAGGTCTTTCACAATCTCGAAAACCTCCTCCACAATCTGCGGCGCCAGGCCCATGGAGGGCTCGTCCAGCAGCACCATGCTGGGGTTGGTCATCAGCGCGCGGCCAATGGCGCACATCTGCTGCTCGCCGCCCGAGGTGTAGGCGGCCTGGCTGGTACGCCGGGTTTTCAGACGCGGAAAGTAGTTGTAGACCTTTTCCAGATTGGCGGCGATCTCGGCCGCGCTCTTGCGCGTGTAGCCACCCGTGAGCAGGTTTTCTTCGATGGTCAGGTGGGCAAAGCAGTGCCGCCCTTCCATCACCTGCACCACGCCGCGCTGGACCAGGTCGGCCGGCGACAGGTTTTCGATGCGCTCACCGCGCAGTTCGATGGAGCCCTTGGTCACCTCGCCACGCTCGCCGGCCAGCAGGTTGGAGATGGCGCGCAGGGTGGTGGTCTTGCCCGCCCCGTTGCCCCCCAGAATGGCCACGATGCCGCCCTCCGGCACCTGCAGGGACACGCCCTTGAGCACCAGGATGACGTGGTTGTAAATGACCTCGATGCCATTCACGTTCAGAACAATGTTTTTGGGTTCACTCATAGCGAAGTTTCCATAGAGACCAATTGAAAGACCCGCCAAGCGACTCTTTCAATTGGCGGTCCGAAGACCACCAAACCGACGTTCCCGCAAATATGTGGCAAGCGAAGCAAGCCACCCCTTCCCGGAACACCGCGGAACCGGCTTAGCCGGGCCGCTGGTGTTGCCCCCTGCAAGGGGGAAAGCGCTGCCACACGCAGTGGGCAAGCCGGGGGGGGTGCCTAACTCTGGCAGTCAGCCGCAGGACGGCGTGTCAGCTTCTTGTCGGCCAGGTACTTGTCGGCACCGGCTTTCACCATGGGCTTGAGGATCTGCTCATCGGCCTGGTACCAATCGGCACCCACCGTCCACTTGGCACCATCCCAGGTTTCCAGACGGGCCCAGCTGGAGCCCAT
>CANBTQ010000072.1 GCA_947372425.1 Comamonadaceae bacterium
TCGGCCGAGTTGCGTGCCGCCTATAACGCCGCCCTGCCCCGCGTGACCGAATTCTGGACCCGCCTGGGTGCCGATGAACGTCTGTACGCCAAGTACAAGGCGATGGACGTCAATGCCTTGAACGCCGAGCAGCGCCAGGCCCACAAAAATGCCATGCGCAACTTCGTGCTGGGTGGTGCTGACCTGACCGGCGCAGCGCGCACGCGCTTTGCCGAGATCCAGGAAAAGCAGGCTGCCCTGAGCCAGAAGTTCAGCGAAAACACGCTGGATGCCACCGACGCCTTTGCTTACTATGCGTCGGAAGCCGAAGTCCAGGGTCTGCCCGCCGACGTCAAGCACACGGCCATGGTGGCGGCCCAGGCCGACGGCAAACCCGGCTTCAAACTCAGCCTGAAGATGCCCTGCTACCTGCCGGTGATGCAGTTCGCCCAAAGCAGCGCCCTGCGCGAAATCATGTACCGTGCCTACGTCACCCGCAGCTCGGATCAGGCACCGGTGGACATGCGCAAGTTTGACAACACGGCCATCATCGGCGAGATCCTGGCCCTGCGCCGCGAAGAGGCGCAGCTGCTGGGCTATGCCAACTTCGCGCAGGTGTCGCTGGTGCCCAAGATGGCCAATACGCCCGAAGCCGTGACCAGCTTTCTGCGTGATCTGGCCACCAAGGCCAAGCCGTTTGCCGAGAAAGACCTGGCCGACCTGCGCGCCTTTGCCAAGGACGAACTTGGCCTGGCCGATCCGCAGCCCTGGGACCTGCCCTACGTGAGCGAGAAGCTCAAGGAAGCGCGCTACGCCTTTAGCGAGCAGGAGGTCAAGCAGTACTTCACCGCCCCCAAGGTCTTGGCCGGCCTGTTCAAGATCGTCGAAACCCTGTTTGACGTGACCATCCTGCCCGACCATGCCCCGGTCTGGAACCGCAGTGTGCAATTCCACCGCATCGAGCGCCGCGGCCAACTGATAGGCCAGTTTTACCTGGACCCGAGTGCCCGCACCGGCAAGCGCGGTGGCGCCTGGATGGACGATGTGCGCGGCCGCGGGCTGCGCCCCGACACCGGGGCCCTGCAGACGCCGGTGGCGCATCTGGTGTGCAACTTCGCCGACGGCGTGGATGGCAAACCCGCCCTGCTCACGCACGACGATGTCACCACCCTGTTCCACGAATTCGGCCATGGCTTGCAGCACATGCTCACGCAAGTGAACGAGCACGATGTCTCCGGCATCAGCGGCGTCGAGTGGGATGCGGTGGAGTTGCCCAGCCAGTTCATGGAAAACTTCTGCTGGGAATGGAGCGTGCTGCAGCACATGACCGCCCACGTGGAAACCGGTGCCGCCCTGCCGCGTGCCCTGTTTGACAAGATGCTGGCCGCGCGCAACTTCCAGAGCGGTCTGCAAACCCTGCGCCAGATCGAGTTCTCGCTGTTTGACATGCTGCTGCATAGCAGCCATGACCCGGCGCAGGATTTCATGCCGCTGCTCGAAGCCGTGCGGCGCGAAGTGGCCGTGGTGTCCTCACCGCCCTGGAGCCGCGCACCCCATACCTTCGGCCATATCTTTGCCGGTGGCTACGCCGCGGGCTACTACAGCTACAAATGGGCCGAAGTGCTGAGCGCCGATGCCTATGCCGCGTTTGAGGAAACCGCTGCCGCCGACGGCACACCCAGCGCCGAAATCGGTGCCCGCTATCGGGAGGCTATTCTGGAGTCCGGTGGCAGCCGCCCAGCCATGGAATCCTTCAAGGCCTTCCGCGGCCGCGAGCCCAGTCTGGACGCCTTGCTGCGCCACCAGGGCATGTCAGCATAAACTGTGGCACCTATCGGGAGCATGCACATGAAACTGTTGGATTGGACCAAAACCACCGTCTGCGTCCTGTGGCTGTGCGCCGGTTTGACGACCCAGGCGCAAACCATTTTCCGCATCATCGGACCGGACGGCAAGGTCACGTTTTCCGACAAGCCGCCGGTCAGCGCAGAGCAAGGCAAGGTTGCGGCTACCGGCACCGGCGCGGCGGCCGCAGCCTCGGTTGCCGCCCTGCCGTTTGAGTTGCGCCAGGCGACGTCCCGCTACCCGGTCACCCTGTACACGGCCACCGACTGCGGCTCTTGTGCGGCCGGCCGCTCGCTGCTGAGCAACCGCGGCGTCCCGTTTTCCGAGCGCACCGTCAGCACCGCGGAAGACATAGCCGCCTTGCAGCGCCTGAGCGGTGAAAGCTCGGTGCCCTTCCTGACCATTGGTGGTCAGCGCATCAAGGGCTATTCGGACATCGAGTGGACCCAGTACCTGGATGCAGCCGGTTACCCCAAGGCGTCGATGCTGCCGGCAGGCTACAAGCAGGCTGCAGCCAGCCCGCTGGTGGGACTGCAAAAACCTGCCGCGCCCAAAGTGGAAGAGGTCCGTCCTGAACCGGTCACGCCGGCAGGGCCTGGGCCCGCCAACCCTGCCGGCATCCAGTTCTAAGTCCGGGCCTGCTGCCAGGCCCGTTGAGAAACCTTCAGAAATTCAAAGTCTTGACGCCGCTGGCCGTGCCCAGCAGGCAGACCTGGGCGCGCTGGAAGGCAAACACACCCACCGTCACCACGCCCGGCCACTGGCTGACCTGGGCTTCAAAGGCCAGCGGGTCGTCAATCTGCAGGCCCAGCACATCCACAATGACCTGGCCGTTGTCGGTCACCAGGGGCTTGCCGTCCTTCAGGCGCACCGTGCCCGTGCCCCCCATAGCCGCAAACTGCTGAATCACGCGGCGCGTGGCCATGGGGATCACTTCCACCGGCAGCGGGAATTTGCCCAGCGTGTCGACCAGCTTGGACTCGTCGGCAATGCAGACAAAGCGCGCCGACTGGGCCGCCACAATTTTTTCGCGTGTGAGTGCGGCACCGCCGCCCTTGACCATATTGCCCTGGCCATCGATCTCGTCGGCACCGTCGATATAGACCGACAGGCGCTCGACCGCGTTGGAGTCAAACACCGGAATGCCCAGCGCCAGCAGGCGCTCGGTGCTGGCCACCGAGCTGGACACGGCGCCCTTGATCTGGTCCTTCATGGAGGCCAGCGCATCGATGAACTTGTTCACCGTGGAGCCGGTGCCCACGCCCACAATGTCGCCCGGCACCACGTACTGCAAGGCAGCCTGGCCGACCAGGGTTTTGAGTTCATCCTGCGTCAGGGCAGTGGCAGATGCAGGGGTGGAGGTAGCAGAGGTGTTCATGGGGGAAAATCGGGGTAGTTAACGAAGTAGCGAGGAATTATCAATGGCTCTTGTCCCTTACGGCCTGGCCCGTCCCTTTTTGTTTTGCCTGGACCCGGAGGCGGCCCACGACCTGACGATTGCCGCGCTGGCGGCATCGCAGGGCAATCTGCTGGCAGCCGCCTACCGCAGCGCCCGCATCGATGACCCGCTGCAACTGGCCGGCCTGGCATTTCCCAACCGGGTTGGCATGGCCGCCGGGCTGGACAAGAATGCGCGCTGCATTGACGGCCTGGGCGCCATGGGCTTCGGCTTTGTGGAGGTGGGCACTGTCACGCCGCTGCCGCAGGACGGCAACCCCAAACCGCGCATGTTCCGCCTGCCCAAGGCCAAGGCGCTCATCAACCGTCTGGGATTCAACAACCAGGGGCTGGACGCCTTTGTGCGCAATGTGCAGCAGTCGGCCCTGCGCCAGGACCGGTCGTTCGCCGGGCCGCCCCCAGAACGACCGCACCCCCTTGGCGGGCTTGGCACAGCCAGGGTTGGGGGCGATACCCCGGCTCTGCTACTGGGCCTGAACATCGGCAAGAACGCCGCTACCCCGATTGAGAACGCCACCGACGACTACCTGCGCTGCTTGGACGGGGTCTACCCGCATGCCGACTACATCACCGTCAACATCAGCAGCCCCAACACCAAGAACCTGCGCAGCCTGCAAAGTGATGCCGCACTCGACGCACTGCTGGGCGCCATTGGCGAGCGGCGTGAACTGCTGGCACAACGCCATGGCAGCCGCAAGCCGGTGTTCCTGAAAATTGCACCCGATCTGGATGCCGCACAGATCGAGGTGATTGCCGCCACGCTCAAACGCTATGGCACCGACAGCACCGGCCAGGTCAACAACGCCTGGGGCGTGATCGCCACCAACACCACGCTCAGCCGCGAGGCCGTCAAAGACCTGCCGCATGCCGAGGAAACCGGAGGCCTCTCGGGCGCCCCGGTGCGCGATATGAGCAACCGGGTGATTGCGCAACTGCGTGCGGCACTGGGTGCAGCCTTTCCCATCATCGGTGTGGGTGGCATTCTGAGCGGTGCCGATGCCGTCGCCAAAATCCGTGCCGGTGCCGATGCGGTGCAGATCTATACCGGGCTGATCTACCGCGGGCCGGCCCTGGTCAGGGAGTCTGCGCTGGCGATTCAGGCACTGCGCGCCCCATAAAGGCTGCCGCATCGTCCTCCGACAGGCCGAAGGCCACGCTGGCCGGCCCCTGTGGCGTGCTGCCGTAGCCGTAGCCACGCGTCTCGCTGAGCAGCGTGACCTTCAGCGCCAGCTGCGTGCCTTCGTTGCAATGCAGGTCCATCTCGGTGCTGTAGGTAGCCGTGTAGTGCATGACGCCACTGCATTGCCGGATGGCGCCCTTGGCCGCGGAGAAAGAAACCCGCCCGGTGCGGTCCGGCACCAGCAGCACATCGCCGTCCAGCCATTGGCCGTTGACGCTCAGATAGGCGCCCACTTTGCTGGAGACCAGCCGCAGGCTGGTGTCATTGATCCGGGCGCAGGCGCCCAGCAGCAAAACCGGCAGGAGACTCCACACCCCCAGACGCACACCTGACAAGACCCGCTGCTGCATCGAACACCTCCTGTGCTTTTTCACGCTGCCGACAAGACATCTGCCGGTGTACCATCTTAGCCACTAGCTTCCCTCACCCATGCGCCACCGCCCCAGCAACCCGTTTGATGCACCCCCATCAGTCTCCCGCCTGCGTGCGGTGCTGACCGTTTTACTGGCAGTGCTGCTGCTGTTGGCAGCGGCCTGGTGGCAGGGCCCGCGCAACGACTTCGGACCCTCCATGCCCAGTACCCGACCGCTTCCCCCGCAAGACATCGCCCTGCTGGCCAATTGGCTCCAGAACAGCGAGGCCGCCTATCCCGACATCAAGCCCGGCAATGCCAAGGGCATCGTCTGGGCAGGCGCGTCCGGTCAGCGCACGCCCTGGGCAGTGGTCTATATCCACGGCTTCTCCGCCAGCCGCATCGAGACGGCGCCGCTGGCAGACACCGTGGCCAGTCAACTCGGGGCCAACCTGTTTTACACCCGTCTAACCGGCCATGGACGCGCCAACGGCGCCGCCATGGCAGAAGCCACACCGCAAGACTGGATGGCCGATACCCTGGAGGCCGTGCGGGTGGGCCAGACCCTGGGCGAACGTGTGCTGCTCATCAGCTGCTCTACCGGCGGCACCTTGGCCACCTGGCTGGGCACCTCGGCCGAGGCCGCACGGGTTGCCGCGCACATTCTGATTTCGCCCAACTTCGGGCCGCGGGACAAGCGTTCCGGCATCGTGAACCTGCCTTTTGGCAAACAAATTGCCCTCTGGCTGGAGGGCCCCACCCGCAGCTGGACGCCGGCCAGTGCGCAGGAGGCCAATGGCTGGACGTCGAGCTACCCCACGCAGGCCATATTTCCAATGATGGCCCTGGTCAAGCAGGTGCGCGAAAGCGATCTCTCCCTGTTCCAGACCCCGGTACTGGTGCTGTTCAGCGAACGGGATGAAACCGTGGACCCGGCCGAAACCCAGGCCGCATTCACGCGCCTGGGTTCGGCACGCAAGTCGATTGAGCCCATTGGCTACAGCAAGAGCCAGGGTCAGCATGTGCTGGCGGGTGCGGTCAAGGACCCGGCGGCCGTTGCGCCCATGGCCGACACCATGGTCCAATGGCTGAAATCACTCCCCCGGGAACCGGGTTAAACCATGGACGAAACCGAACCCTCCGCGCAGGACGTCAACCGCCTGCCCTTGCGCAGCCTCGGGCTCAAGCCTGGCATGGCATTGCAAACCCGGCGCCTGGCAGAAGGCGCGACCAAGAAAGAATCGCAGTACTTCGGGGCCATCGAAGGCAAGGGCGTGATGGTTGGCCCGCTGGGTGCGGAAGGCAGCAGCACCGAACTGGAAGCGGGCGAGGTCTGCGTGGTACGCGGCTTTACCGGCCAGTACGAATACTCGTTTCTCTCGAAGGTGCTGCAGACCTTTGAAAAACCGTTTGCCTACGCCCTGCTGGCCTATCCGGCCCTGGTCGATGCCCGGCTGGTGCGCCAAAGCATGCGCACGCAATGCTCCTGGCCGACGCGGCTGTCGGTGCCGGCTGCCGATGGCGGCCTGCAGAGCACCCCGGTGACGCTGGTAGACCTCAGCGCCTTTGGCGCCATGATCAAGGCACCCGCCGCCCTGGCCGCCATGGGCAGCAGCGTTCAGTTGACGCTCTCGGTGCAGGTGGAGGCGGACCCGCTGGACCTGCAGCTCACCGCCAGCGTCTGCCACAGCAACCGTGCACCGCAGGAAGAGGCCTTCTTCATCGGGCTGGCGTTCAAGGGGCTGTCCGCGCAAGACCGTCTGGTGCTGAACTACGTGACCCAAAGCGCACCGGCCTGAGCGGTCCTGTATCGCCTGGCAATGGCCCGGAGGCCAGCATCCGGCACACCGGATGGCCGATGGCTGTGTATGAATCACGACACACAACCAACCTGAAAACACAGGGTGTCAGGCCTGCGGCTTGCGTTAGCCGAGGTCAATACAAATACTGCCCCTCTTCGGTTCCATGTCCGGACGCAGGCCACGCCCTGCGCATCGACTGGGACCCGCGAACATACAGGGAGCCAAATGAAGCTTGGAACGCTACGTGTCATCGCCGCCGCGTTCGGGCTGGTGCATGCATGGGGCCAGACCGAAACCCTCCCGCAACTGATTGACGGCATTCTGGCCAAGCACCCCTCCCTGCGCGCGCAGCAGGCCTTGAATGAATCTGCCAGACAGGCTGTAGAAAGCGCCGCATGGCAGTTCTATCCAACCCCTTCCGTGGAGATGGAGCAAACCGACCCCGGCTACGCCGACACCAGCTACCCCAGCTACGGCGACAAAAGCGTCACCACCCTGCGCCTGCAGCAACCCCTGTGGACCGGAGGCCGGCTGACTGCCGGTCTGAACAAGGCGCAGGCCGGCTTGACGCTCAGCCAGACCACCGCGGACGGCATACGCCAGGATCTGGCGCTGCGCGTGGTGCAGTTGTACGCGGACTGGCTGACTGCCGACCTCAAGATTCTGGCTTTCGAAAAAAGTCTGCAAGCCCACCACACGCTGGAAGCACAGATCGATCGGCGCATTGCAGGCGGTGCCTCGCCGCGCAGCGACCTCACCCTGCTGCGGGGACGCGCCCAGCAGACCGAGGCCGACCTGGCGGCCGCACAGGCCCAGGCGCAATCGGCCCTGGGCCGTCTGGGCCAGTTGCTGGACCATCCACTGCAGGCAGACGCATTGGCGCAGTCGGTCGCCACACCGCTGGACCCTGGCGGCAGCGTGCAGGAGCTGCTGGCGGACGCTCGGGAGCACAGCCCGGCCGTGCGCAAGCTGCAGGCCCAGGCCAGCGTGGCCCTGGGCGAAATCCAAGAACGCCGGGCCGGGCTGCTGCCCGAGGTCTATCTGCGCCTGGAATCGCAGTACGGCAACTTCGTGGCACCGGGCAGCCCGACGCAAAACCGCATCTTTGTCGGCGTGTCCAGCCACCTGGGTGCCGGGCTGTCATCGCTGTCCGACATCGGCGATGCCCAGGCCCGTTACCATGCGGCGCTCGACGACATCGAGAGCACCCGCCTCAGTCTGGCCGAGCAAATCCAGGCCGACTATGCGCAGGTGGATGCGGGCCGGGCACGCCTGCTGGCCCTGGAGGCCTCACGCGACGCGTCCGACGCGATTGCACAGGCCTGGAGCCGGCAGTTCATCGCCGGCCGCAAGACCTGGCTGGACGTGATGAATGCCATGCGGGAGCAGACCCAGCTTGAAACCCAGATTGCCGACGCCACCTCCGCGCAACTGCTGCTGACCTGGCGTCTGGCCATTGTGGGGCGGGGCCTGGAGCAAGCCCTGGCGCGTGCGGTTGCCACCCCTGCGCCCGCGCAGGCGCACAGCGCGCGTGCCGATGCGCCGGACAGCGCGCCAGGGCATCTTGCGCAAGCCCTGCCACTGTACGCAGGCCACGCGGGCGATGGCGCGGACCTGCGCATGGCCGCAGAAATCGATCCTGCAACCCTGGGCGTGCGCGTGGTCATGGACAGGATGGACCCGGCTGACCGCCAAGAATTTCCGGAGGGTAGCCGGTGAACACACTTCTCTACACCTTGGCCAGACTCGCCCAACTTCAATCCGAAGCGGTAGACCGCATGGCCCTGCACGAGGCCGCCGCCGCTGCGGCAGCGCAAGACCCGCAGGCACAACTGGCGACCGTCTGCCGCCACCTGCAGGTCAAGCCGGCACGCTGGCTGAAGGCCCCCGATGCCGCGGCCGTCCCGGCCGTGCTGCACTGTGCCGAAAGGGATTGGGGCATATTGCGCGGCCTCAACGCGCAGGGCCAATGGATGAGCGAATGGTGGGACGGCGCGACGCAGCAGTGGCAAGAGTCCACCCTGGATGCGGCCACCCTGTCCGGCTGCCGCATCGCCCGCTTGCGCCTCACCAGGCCCTATGACGCCAGCAAAAGCCCGGTGCTCAAGCTGGTCAAGGAGGAGCTGTTTTCCAACCGCAAGCTGCTGCTGGATGCGGCCGTGGGCGGCATTGTCATCAACCTGGTTGCACTGGCCACCTCGTTTTACAGCATGCAGGTGTACGACCGGGTGGTACCCACCGGTGCCAGCCAGACCCTGCTGGTGCTGACCCTGGGCGTGATCGCAGCCACCCTGTTCGAACTGGTGGCCAAGCGGGTGCGCTCCAACCTGTATGAGAGCCTGATCGACCAGGTGGACCAGCGCCTGTCGCGCGCGGTTTACCTGCGCTTTCTGGCTGTCCGGCTGGACCAGTTGCCCGGCAGCGTGGGGGCGCTGGCCTCGCAGATGCGCGGCTACGAATCGGTGCGCGCCTTTCTCACCACCCTGACCGCGCAACTGATGGTGGATGCCCCGTTTGCCCTGCTGTTCTTGCTGCTGATTGGATTGATCTCGGGCAGCCTGGTGCTGATACCGGCCGCGTTCTTTGTTTGCTCCCTGGCAGTGGGGCTGTACTACCGCAACCGGGTCGCGGCCTATGCCCGCAAGGCTACGACCGCCGGCAACCGCAAGACCGGCCTGCTGGTGGAAGCCGTGGAAGGCGCCGAGACAATCAAGTCCGGCCAGGGCGGCTGGCGCATGCTGTCGCAGTGGATGCAGACCACCGACGAAGCACGCGACTGCGAGATGCAGACGCGCGCCATCCAGGAACACGCGCAACACCTGATGGGCGCCTTCCAGCAAATTTCCTACGTGCTGATGGTGGCCTCGGGAGCGCTGCTGGTGAGCAAGGGCGAGATGACCATGGGCGGACTGATCGCCTGCTCGATTCTCTCGGGCCGGGTGCTGACACCGGCCGGCATGGTTCCCGTGCAACTGGTGCAATGGGCCAACACCAAGGCGGCCCTGATCGGACTGGACCGTTTGTGGGCACTGCAGGATGACCACCACGGCTGCGCACAGCCCCTGGTGCCGGCCACCATCCGGGGCGCCTACCGGCTGGAAGAAGTCAGCAGTTTCTACGGCAGCAACAAGGCGCTGGAGGTCAAGGCGCTGGCGATTCAGCCCGGCGAAAAGGTCGGCGTCATCGGTCCGGTGGGCGGCGGCAAGACCACTTTGCTGCGCCTGCTCAGCGGCATGTACCGGCCGCAGGGCGGGCGTATTCTGCTCGATGACATGGAGCTGTCGCACATCTCGAAGCCGGTACTGGCCGAACGCATGGGCTACCTGCAGCAGGACGGCCGTCTGTTTGCCGGAACCCTGCGCGACAACCTGGTGCTGGGCCTGCTGGACCCCGGTGACAGTGCCATCCTGGAGGCCGCCAAATGCACCGGGCTGCTGCAGGCCGTGATCAGCACACACCCCAAGGGCCTGCAGCAGGAGATTTTTGAAGGCGGCAGCGGCCTCTCCGGCGGGCAACGCCAGTTGCTCAACCTGACCCGGGTATTTCTGCGCCAGCCCGCGATTTGGCTGCTCGACGAGCCCACTGCCAGCATGGACCGCACACTGGAGTTGCAGGTTACGCAGGCACTCAGGCAGTCGGTGCAAAGCGGCGACACGCTGGTATTGGTAACGCACAAGACCGAGTTGCTGGAACTGGTGGACCGGCTGATCGTGATTGCCAGCCACCAGGTGGTGATGGACGGCCCCAGGGATCAGGTATTGGCGCGCCTGCAAACGCCCCCTGCCCCTGCCCCTGCCCCGGTCCCACCTGTACCTGCAGCTGCACCCGCGGCACCGCCCAAGATCGCGTTGCCCAAGCCCGCGTCCGAAGCAGCCGCACCCTCTGGAGTCGTCGCATGAACACCCTGCATAGCACAAGGTCGCTGCTGCGCGCACCCTCCATGATGTTGCTGCTGGCGCTGGCGCTGGGCCTGTTCATCGTCTGGGCCGCGCTGTTCGAGATTGACCAGAGCGTGCGCGCCCAGGGCCAGCTCATCTCCAACGCCCGGACGCAGGTCATCCAGGCTGTGGATGGGGGGGTGTTGTCCGATTTGCGCGTGGTGGAAGGGCAGGCGGTCCAGGTCGGCAAAGTACTGGCCGTGCTGGAAAAAGACCGGGCCGAGGCCGGCTTTGAAGAAAGCCGCGACAAAATCGCCTCACTCACGATTGCGCTGACACGGGCCCGGGCCGAGGCCCAGATGCTGGCACCGGTGTTCGGCGCTGCATCCCGGGCCTACCCCGATTTCGTGCAGGCCCAGCTCCATCTGTACCAGCAGCGCAAACGCAGCCTGGACGAAGACGTGGGCGCCAACAGCCAGAGCCTGGCCATGGCACGCGAAGAGCTGACCCTGACCGAAGCGCTGCTGCGGGATGGTGATGTCGGGCAGCTCGAGGCGCTGCGGGCACGCCGCCAGGTCACCGAGATCGAGGCCCGCATTTCTGCAGCCCGCAACAAATACCGGCAAGACGCCGCCACCGAGGCCGCCAAGATCGAAGACGACCTGGCCTCCGTCAACTCCAAACTGAGTGAGCGCAAAAACATTCTGGAGCACACCGAACTCACCGCGCCCGTGCCCGGTGTGGTCAAGTCGCTGCGCATCACCACCATAGGCGGCGTGCTGCGTGCGGGCGATGAGCTGATGCAGATTGCGCCCACCGATGAAGACCTGATCATCGAGGCCAAGGTCAACCCGGCCGATATCGGTCTGTTGGCGGTGGGCCTGCCAGTCGCCG
>CANBTQ010000073.1 GCA_947372425.1 Comamonadaceae bacterium
CGAGGTGCGCAACTTTCTGGTCGGCAACGCGCTCTACTGGCTGGAGCGCTTTGGCATTGACGGCCTGCGCGTGGACGCCGTGGCCTCCATGCTCTACCGCGACTACAGCCGGCAAGAGGGCCAATGGATTCCCAACCGCTATGGCGGGCGTGAAAACCTCGAAGCCATCGCGTTCCTGCGCCGCATGAACTTCATTGTCGGCACCGAGCGCCCCGGCACCATCACCCTGGCCGAAGAGTCCACCTCCTTCCCCGGTGTCAGCCGCCCGCCCAGTGAAGACCTGCACAGCGGCGGCCTGGGCTTTCACTACAAGTGGAACATGGGCTGGATGCACGACACCCTGCAATACGCCGCGCTCGACCCGGTCTACCGCAAGCACCACCAGAACCAGCTCACCTTCGGGCTGATGTATGCCTTCAGCGAAAACTTCGTGCTGCCGCTCTCGCACGACGAGGTGGTGCACGGCAAGAAATCGCTGTTCGACAAGATGCCGGGCGACCCCTGGCAGCGCTTTGCCAACCTGCGCGCACTCTACGGCTTCATGTGGGGCTACCCGGGCAAGAAGCTGCTGTTCATGGGCTGCGAACTGGCCCAGCCCACCGAGTGGGCCGACACCGGCAGCCTGCCCTGGCATCTGGAGGGCCAGAGCTCGCACGCCGGCGTGCAGCGCCTGGTGCGCGACCTCAACCGCGTCTACCAGAGCTACCCGGCGCTGCACCAGCAGGACGTGAAGCCCGGCGGCTTTGAATGGATCTCGCACAACGACGCGGCGCAAAGCATCATCGCCTTCACCCGCTGGGGTGAGGACGGCAGCTGCGCGGTGGTGGTCTGCAACTTCACTCCGGTGCCGCGCCATGGCTTCCGGCTGGGCGTGCCCCAGGCCGGCGCGTGGGTGGAAACCATCAACTCCGACCTGGCGGTGTACGGCGGCAGCGGCGTGGCCAATGGCGCGCTGCACAGCGAAGCCGTGCCCGCCCACCACAAGCACCAATCCGTGGTGCTCACCCTGCCCCCCTTGTCCACCGTGATTCTCACCAGGACAGCCGCTTAGCCATCCGGATTTTGACTATGGCGCTTCTCCCCGGTAATACCCGCGCGCTCGGCGCCACGCTGCAGGCCGACGGGGTGCACTTTGCCCTGGCCGCCCCGCATGCCACGGCGGTCGAGCTCTGCCTGTTTGACGACGGCGGCCACACCGAAACCGCACGCCACGCCCTGCCCGGCCACACCGACGGCATCTGGCACGGCTTTCTGCCCGGTGCACAGGCCGGCCTGGTCTATGGCTGGCGGGTGCACGGTGCCTGGGCACCGCAGCAAGGCCAGCGCTTCAACCCGGCCAAGCTGATGCTGGACCCCTATGCCCGTGAGGTGGTGGGCCGCTACCAGGGGCAGGACATCCACCTCGGCCACGACCCCGCCGACCCCAGCCAGCCCGACCCGCGCGACAACGCCGCCGAGGCGCTCAAGGCACGCGTGGTGGCCGACCTGCCCGCACCCACGCCCGGCGTGGCGGTGGAGCCGGCACAGCGCGTGCTGTACGAGCTGCACATCAAGGGCTTTACCGCCCTGCACCCCGATGTGCCGATCAAGCTGCGCGGCAGCTATGCAGGCCTGGCCCATCCGGCCGCCCTGGCCCACCTCAAGGCCCTGGGTGTCACCACCCTGTGCCTGATGCCGGCGGCCCAGCGCGCCGACGAGCTGCGCCTGCTCAATCTGGGCCTGAGCAACTACTGGGGCTACAGCCCCATCGCCTGGACCGCACCCGAGCCGCGCTACTGGAGCGGCACGCCGGGCAGCAGCCCGCGCAGCGAATTCCGGCAGATGCTGGACGCGCTGCACCAGGCCGGCCTGGAAGTGATTCTGGACGTGGTCTACAACCACACCGCCGAGACCGACGAGTTCGGCCCGTCCCTGAGCCTGCGCGGCATCGACAACGCCAGCTACTACCACCTGGAACCTGGCGACCCCAGCCGTTACCTCAACTGGACCGGCTGCGGCAACTGCGTCAACCTGAGCCAGCCCCTGGTCTTGCGCACCGTGATGGACAGCCTGCGCCGCTGGGTGCAGGAGTTTGGTGTGGACGGCTTCCGCTTTGACCTGGGGCCGGTGCTGGGGCGGGGCAATGCGGCCACGCAATACCGCTTTGCCGGCAACGCACCCTTCCTGATGGCCGTGGCGCAAGACCCGGTGTTGCGCGACAAGCTGATGGTGGCCGAGCCCTGGGACATAGGCCCGGGCGGCTACCAACTGGGGCAATTCCCCCCCGGCTGGCTGGAGTGGAACGACAAGTTCCGCGACACCCAGCGCGCCTTCTGGCTCTGCGGCCAGGAGCATCCGGGTGCGCTGGCGCAGCGCCTGGCCGGCTCCACCGACTGCTTTGATCCGGCGCGCCGCGCAGCGGGCAGCAGCGTCAATTTTGTGACGGCGCACGACGGCTTCACGCTCACCGATCTGGTCAGCTACAACGAGCGCCACAACCTGGCCAACGGCGAGCACAACCGCGACGGCCATGGCCACAACCTGAGCTACAACCACGGCGTCGAAGGCCCCACGCAAGACCCCGCCATCCTGGCGCACCGGCTGCGCCACCAGCGCGCCCTGCTGGCAGCCACGGTGTTCTCGCTGGGCACGCCCATGCTACTGGCCGGCGACGACATCGGCCACAGCCAGCGCGGCAACAACAACGCCTACTGCCAGGACAACGCCGGCACCTGGCTCAACTGGCCGGACGCCAACCGCGATCTGTTCGACTTTGTGGCGCGGCTGTTGCAGGTGCGCCGCGCGCGGCCGGTGCTGCAGGCGCGCACCTGGTGGCAGGCCGAAGGCGGGCCGGGCGGCGTGGTGGCACGCTGGCACACGCCCGAGGGCGGCGCCCTCAGCCCGCAGCAGTGGAACGATGGCCAGCAGCGCGCACTGGCCTTGCACCTGCAGGACTGCAACAACGCCGACTGCCTGCTGCTCATCAATGCCGCCACCCAGCCCCAGGTTTTCCAATTGCCCGCCGGCACCTGGCTGCGCCATATCGACAGCAGCAGCGGCGCTGCCGGCGACACCCTGCTGGCCGCGCACGAGACCGTACCCGCCGGCAGCCTGTGGCTGGCCAGCACGCAGCCCCTGTTCAACGCCTGAACGGCCAAACCCCGAGCGAGAGCCCATGACCATCCAGACCCTGCCCACCACCCCGTTTACCGACCAGCGCCCCGGCACCTCCGGCCTGCGCAAAAAGGTCACCGTGTTTGCACAAGCGCACTACCTGGAAAACTTTGTCCAGGCCCTGTTCGATGTGCTGCCCGCTGCCACCGGCCTGACCCTGGTGCTGGGCGGCGACGGCCGCTACTACAACCGCGTGGCGGTGCAAACCATTCTGCGCATGGCCGCCGCCAAGGGCTATGCCCGCGTGCTGGTGGGCCAGGGCGGCATTCTGTCCACACCGGCGGTGAGCGCCGTAATCCGTGCCAGCCAAGCCAGCGGCGGCATCGTGCTGTCGGCCAGCCACAACCCGGGCGGCCCGGACGGCGACTTCGGCATCAAGTACAACATCGGCAACGGCGGCCCGGCACCCGAGAAGATCACCGAGGCAGTGTTTGCGCGCTCCAAGGAGCTGCAGCAAATCCGCATCAGCGACAGCGCCGGCATTGCACTCGATGTGCTGGGCGACTACCTGCTGGACGGCATGCAGGTCACGGTCATAGACCCGGTGTCCACCTACGCCGAACTGATGCGCACACTGTTTGATTTCGACGCCATCCGCAAGCTGTTTGCCGGCGGTTTTCGCCTGCGCTACGACGCCATGAACGCAGTGGGCGGCCCCTATGCCAAAGCGCTGCTCGAAGGCGAACTCGGCGCCCCGGCCGGCACCGTGGTCAACGGCGTGCCACTGGAAGACTTTGGCGGCCTGCACCCCGACCCGAATCCGGTGAATGCCGAAGACCTGATTGCCCACATGTTCGCTGCAGATGCGCCCGACATGGGTGCGGCCTCCGACGGCGACGCCGACCGCAACATGGTGGTGGGCCGCAAGTTTGTGGTCTCGCCCTCCGACAGCCTGGCGGTGCTGGCCGCGCATGCCACGCGGGTGCCCGGCTATGCCAAGGGCCTGGCCGGCGTGGCGCGCTCCATGCCCACCTCCACCGCCGCCGACCGGGTGGCCCAGGCGCTGGGCATTCCCTGTTTTGAAACGCCCACCGGCTGGAAGTTTTTTGGCAACCTGCTGGATGCCGGCAAGGTGACGCTGTGCGGCGAAGAAAGCTATGGCACCGGCTCCGACCACGTGCGCGAAAAAGACGGCCTGTGGGCCGTGCTGTTCTGGCTCAACCTGGTGGCGGCCAGCGGCAAATCGGTCGAAGCCCTGGTGCGCGAGCTGTGGGCGGCGCACGGCCGCTGCGTCTATTCGCGCCATGACTACGAAGCCATCCCCACGGACCAGGCCGACAGCCTGATGGCGGGCCTGCGCGCCGCCCTGCCCGCACTGCCCGGCAGCAGCGTGGCCGGCTGCGCCATTGCCCTGGCCGATGACTTTGCCTACACCGACCCGGTGGACGGCAGCGTCAGCAACAAACAGGGCATACGCGTGATCCTCACCGACGGCTCGCGCGTGGTGTTCCGCCTGTCGGGCACCGGCACCGAAGGCGCCACCTTGCGCGTCTACCTGGAGCGCCACGAGCCCGACGCCAGCCGCCACGACATCGAAGCGCAGACCGCGCTTCAACCGCTGGTCGCGCTGGCCGAGGCCCTGGCCCATATCCGCGGCATCACCGGCATGGCGCAGCCCAGCGTCATGACCTGATTTCCGCCCCCCGAACCCTTTCGATCAATAAGTACAGGAGCAACCATGAACCTACGAAACACTGCGGCCCACAACACCCAACACGACCGCATGATGCAGCCCCACATGCTGGTGCGACGCACCATCGCCCTGGTGCTGGCCGGCGGGCGCGGCTCGCGCCTCAAGCAGCTGACCGACCGCCGCGCCAAGCCGGCGGTGTACTTCGGCGGCAAGTTCCGCATCATCGACTTTGCGCTGTCCAACTGCGTCAACTCCGGCATCCGCCGCATTGGCGTGATCACGCAGTACAAGTCGCACTCGCTGTTGCGCCACCTGCAGCGCGGCTGGAGCTTTCTGCGCGCCGAGCTGAATGAAATGGTGGACCTGCTGCCGGCCCAGCAGCGTGTGGACGAAGAACACTGGTACCGCGGCACGGCCGATGCCATCTACCAGAACATCGACATCATCCAGAGCAGCAGCCCGGAGTACGTGGTGGTGCTGGCCGGTGACCACGTCTACAAGATGGACTACTCGCTGATGTTGGCCGACCATGTGGAAAGCGGCGCCGGCTGCACCGTGGGCTGCATCGAAGTGCCGCGCGACGAGGCCAGCGCCTTTGGCGTGATGGCGGTGGACGAAAACCGCAAGATCATGGAATTTGTCGAGAAGCCGGCCAACCCGCCGGCCATGCCTGGCAACGACGCGGTGTCGCTGGCCAGCATGGGCATTTACATCTTCAACGCCCAGTACCTGTACGACCTGCTGGACGCCGACATTGCCAACAAGGAATCCAGCCACGACTTCGGCAAGGACGTGATTCCCCGCGTGGTGGCCGAGGGCCGCGCCATCGCCCATCCCTTCTCCATGTCCTGCGTCTCGTCCACACCCGACGCCGCGCCCTACTGGCGCGATGTGGGCACGATTGACGCCTTCTGGGAAGCCAATCTGGACCTGGCCTCGGTGACCCCCGAGCTCGACATTTACGACACCAGCTGGCCAATTTGGACCAGCCAGCGCCAGCTGCCCCCGGCCAAGTTTGTGCAGGACGCCGAGGGCAAGCACGGCCAGACCATCAACACCATGGTCTCGGGCGGCTGCATTGTGTCGGGCTCCACGGTCAGCAACTCGGTGCTGTTCTCCAGCGTGCGCATCCACTCCTACTGCGTGATCGACCAGGCGGTGCTGCTGCCCGATGTCACCATAGGCCGCGGCTGCCGCCTGAGCCGGGTGGTGGTGGACCGCCGCTGCCATCTGCCCGAAGGGCTGGTGATCGGTGAAGATCCGGTGGCCGATGCGGCGCGCTTTGAACGCACCGAAAATGGCGTGGTGCTGGTCACCCGCGACATGCTGGACCGATTGCCCCAATAAACACGGAAACCCTATCCCATGCGAATCCTGCAGGTCAGTGCCGAAATCTATCCCCTGTTGAAAACCGGCGGTCTGGCCGATATTGCCGGCGCGCTGCCGGCCGCGCTGCTGGCCCAGGGCTGCGATGCCCGGGTGCTGCTGCCGGGCTTTCCGGCCATCCTGGCCGGCCTGCAAGATCCGGTGCGGGTGGGCAGCTTCGGCACGCCCTGGGGCGAGTCGGTGACGGTGCTGTTTGGCGAGCTGCCAGCCGTCAGCCAGGGCGAACACAAGGTCTACGGCTATGTGCTGCAGGCGCCCGGCCTGTATGACCGCCCCGGCAACCCCTATGAAGATGCCAACAAGCGCCCCTACGCCGACAACCACCGCCGCTTTGCCGCACTGGGCTGGGCCGCCGCCCACCTGGCACACGGGCTGGACCCGCTGTGGCGCGCCGAGCTGGTGCACAGCCACGACTGGCATGCCGCCCTGGCACCGGCCTGCCTGGCCGTGTGGAATGCCGGCCAGGGCCCGCGCGTGCCCAGCGTCTACACCATCCACAACCTGGCCTACCAGGGCGTGTTCTGGCCGCAGAACTTTGGCGACCTGGGCCTGCCCGGCCACGTGTTCAGCGTGCAGGGCATGGAGTACTTTGGCCAGATCTCCTTCATGAAGGCCGGCCTTTCCTACGCCAGCCACATCAGCACCGTCAGCCCCAGCTATGCCCGCGAGATCCAGACACCCGAGCAGGGCTGCGGACTGGACGGCCTGCTGCGCGGGCGCGCCGGGGCCTTGAGCGGCATCCTGAATGCGGTGGACGACACCGTGTGGAACCCCGCCACCGACGCCCACCTGCCGCACCGTTTTGATGTGCGCAACCTCACCGGCAAGGCGCGCAACAAGGCCGCCCTGCAGGCCGAGGTGGGCCTGACCGTGGACGCCGAGGCACCCCTGTTCACCGTGGTGAGCCGCCTGACCGAACAAAAAGGCCTGCCGCTGGTGCTGGCCGGCCTGCAGGAAATTCTCTCGCGCGGCGGCCAGTTGCTGGTGCTGGGCAATGGCGACACCCAGCTGGAGCAGGCCTTTGCGCTGCAGGCCAAGGCCCATGCCGGCCTGGTGGCCTTCAAGATGGGCTATGACGAATCGCTGGCCCACCGCATCTTCGGTGGCAGCGACATCACCCTGGTGCCCTCGCTGTTTGAGCCCTGCGGCCTGACCCAGATGTACGGCCTGAAATACGGCAGCATTCCTTTGGTGCGGCGCGTGGGCGGCCTGGCCGACACCGTGACCGACACCGACCTCGAAACGCTGGACGACCAGACCGCGTCCGGCATAGTGTTCAACCACTTCAACGCCGACGACTACCGGCGTGCCATCCGGCGTGCTTTTGCCCTGTACCGCCGGCGCAGCGACTGGAACCGCGTGCGCCAAACTGGCATGCGACTTGCATTTGACTGGGCCAGTGCCGCCCAGCACTACACCAACCTTTACCAGAGCCTGATTTGAACCACATGACCTCTTTAGCTGCTGTGAAACCCTTAACCGACTTCCCCTTTGACGCGCCCGGGCGCGACCTGGAGTCGCTCAAGCACGCGATCGCCAACAAGCTGATGTTCACCGTGGGCAAAGACCCCAAGACGGCCCGCCCCGATGACTGGCTGCATGCCGCCGCCTATGCGGTACGCGACCAGTTGGTGGAGCGCTGGATGAAGACCACGCGCACCCAATACGAGCAGGACGCCAAGCGGGTGTACTACATGTCGATGGAGTTCCTGATCGGGCGCACCTTCGGCAACGCCATGCTGGCCCTGGGCCTGCGCGACCGCGTGCGCCAGGCCCTGCTCGATTTTGGTGTGGACATGGACGCCATCACCGAACTCGAGCCCGACGCCGCCCTGGGCAACGGCGGCCTGGGCCGGCTGGCGGCCTGCTTTCTGGACTCCATGGCCACGCTGAACATTCCCGGTTATGGCTACGGCATCCGCTACGACTACGGCATGTTCCGCCAGACCATTGTGGACGGCCGCCAGGTCGAGGTGCCCGACTACTGGCTGACCCAGGGCAACCCCTGGGAATTTGCCCGCCCCGAGGTCAACTACCGGGTGCGCTTTGGCGGCCGCGTGGTCAAAGACGGCGACCAATACAACTGGGTCGACTCGCACGATGTGCAGGCCATGGCCTACGACACCATCATCCCCGGCTACGACACCATGGCCACCAACACGCTGCGCCTGTGGTCGGCCAAGGCCACCCAGGAGATTGACCTGGGCGCCTTCAACCGCGGCAACTACTTTGCGGCCGTGGAGAGCAAGAACCACTCCGAAAACGTATCGCGCGTGCTGTATCCGGACGACTCCACCGACTCCGGGCGCGAGCTGCGCCTGCACCAGGAGTACTTCTTCTGCAGCGCCAGCGTGCAGGATTTGCTGCGCCGCTACCTGAGCGTGCACCAGGGCTTTGAAGACCTGCCCAACAAGGTCAGCATCCACCTCAATGACACGCACCCGGTGCTGGCCATCCCCGAGCTGATGCGCCTGCTGCTCGACGAGCACCACCTGCCCTGGGCCGATGCCTGGCGCCTGTGCCAGGGCGTTTTCAGCTACACCAACCACACGCTGATGCACGAGGCGCTGGAAACCTGGCCGGTGCAGATGATGGAGCGCATCCTGCCGCGCCACCTGCAAATCATTTATGACATCAACGCCCAGTTCCTGACCGGCCTCTCCCTGGCCGGCGTGGACGCCGGCATGCTGCGCAAGGTCTCGCTGGTGGACGAGCAGGGCGACCGGCGCGTGCGCATGGCCTACCTGGCCGTGCTGACCAGCCACAGCATCAACGGCGTATCGGCCCTGCACTCGCAGCTGATGACCGAATCCATCTTTTCCGACTTTGCCCGCCTCTGGCCCGACCGCTTCAACAACAAGACCAACGGCATCACGCCGCGCCGCTGGCTGGCCCAGGCCAACCCGGCCCTGAGCGCGCTGCTGGACAAGAACATCGGCACCGGCTGGCGCCGCGACCTCACCCAGCTCAAGGGGCTGGAGCCGCTGCTCACCGGCGACAAGCTGATTGCCGGCTTCCAGCAGGCCAAGCTGTTCAACAAGCGCCGCCTGGCCGCCTGGGTGCAAAGCCACATGGGCCTGGAGATTCCCACCGACGCGCTGTTTGACGTGCAGGTCAAGCGCATCCACGAATACAAGCGCCAGTTGCTCAATGTGCTGCACGTGGTCACCCGCTACCTGCACATCATCAACAACCCCGAGGCCGCGGTGGTGCCGCGGGTCGTGGTGTTTGCCGGCAAGGCCGCCTCGGCCTACCACATGGCCAAGCTCATCATCCGCCTGATCAACGACGTGGCCAAGGTCGTCAACAACGACCCGCGCGTGGGCGACAAGCTCAAGGTGGTGTTCATCCCCAACTACAGCGTCAGCCTGGCCGAGATGATCATCCCCTCGGCCGATCTGTCGGAGCAGATCTCCACCGCCGGCACCGAGGCCTCGGGCACCGGCAACATGAAGCTCTCGCTCAACGGCGCGCTCACCATCGGCACGCTGGACGGCGCCAATGTGGAGATTTTGCAGAACGTGGGCGCCGACAACATTTTCATCTTCGGCATGACCACGCCCGAGGTGGCCGCCGTGCGCGCAGCCGGTTACCAGCCGGCCCGCATTGCCGAGCAGATCCCCGAGCTGACCGCCGTGCTGCAAGCCATTCGCAGCGGCCTGTTCAGCCCCGAAGAGCCCGAGCGCTACCAGGCCATTTACGACACCCTGGTCACCTGGGGCGACCACTACCTGCTGCTGGCCGACTACGCCAGCTATGTCGCGGCCCAAGCCAAGGTGGATGCGGCCTACCGCGACAAGAACGCCTGGACCGTGATGGCGCTGCGCAATGTGGCGGCCATGGGCCCGTTCTCGGCCGACCGCACGATTGCCGAGTACGCCGAGAAAATCTGGAACAGCCCGGCGCTGGAAATCTAGGCCGCACGCCGCACGGGCCCCGCGCCCGCAAGCCCCCGCACCTGCCGCAGCACACGGCCGGTGCGGGGGCTTTTTTTTGTTCTCAAATTGATAAAAGCAGCAAGCTTGGTCGCCAGGCACAACGCCGGGCCGCCGCGCCCGGCACCTGCCGGCACCACGGAATAAGCAGGCCAAGGCCGCCTGATTGGCGACTTGTTGTGTATTCCACAGTGTGCAAACCGTATGTTTGAGTGTATATTTTTGAACAATTCACCGATTCCAGCCGGCTAGCCCGGAGCCGTTGGAAGTGGATACACGGGAGAAAGTCAACCATGGTCACGTACCAAACACCGCATGCCGATTCAGTACCTCCCACCGGCGCGCCACACACCAATCTTGTGATCCGGGCCGGCCAGTCGCACCGGGTGCGCATGGAAGCCGGCCAGCACTACCAGATCCGCAGAGTCATACCGGCCACCGAGCCCCCGGCGCTGGAGGTGCCGGACAACCTCATCGCCACCCGACAGGCTGACGCCCTGCACCTGCGCTATGCCGACGGCAGCACGGTCACCCTGGAAGACTTTTACCGTGTCTGCACCAGCGATGCGGTCTGCAGCGTCAACCTGGTAAGCGACAGCGAGGCCGGCATCACCCTGGGGGCCGGGACGGCCGGCAATGGCGTCAGCGGCGCCGAGGGCAACCTGTCCGCCAGCACCAACAACACCGGCGACAACGGCAACCTGCATGGCCTGGTGTCGAGCTACACCGGCACCGACGGCGTGGTGCATGAACTGGCCGACGTGTGGTTCCAGCAGGGTGCCCAGTTCACACTGGACACCGATGCGAATGGGCTGAACTTTTTGCACCTGGCCGCGAACGCACCCGCACTGGACGTGACCACGCTGGACACCACACGCCTGCGCGGGCTGACCGTGATCGACCTGCTGAGCGACCAGACCGCCGACACCCTGCGCCTGGACGTGCAACAGGTGCTGGACTTGGGCGGCGTCAATGCGGTGAACGCGAACAGCAGCGGTTTGACCGGTGGCAGCTACCACTTTGCCGCCGACGAGGCACGCCACCAACTGGTGGTGACGGGTGATGCGGCTGACACGCTGGCGGCCACCGGCGGCTTTGTCGACACCGGCCTGACCGCCATCCTCAACGGCCACACCTACGAGGTCTACAACCAGGGCAACAACGCGCAGTTGCTGGTGGAGTTGGG
>CANBTQ010000074.1 GCA_947372425.1 Comamonadaceae bacterium
CAGTTTGAAAACGATGCAGACCGTTCCTTGCCGCATTTACGGACGCTAGCCCCTGTGTGGCAAGTAGCGGGTGTGGAATTTGTCAGCCTGCAAAAGGGTACCGGTGAAGCCGAAGTGGCGGAGTGCAGCGCACAACAGCCGCTCACCGATCTGGGCCGCCAGATGCAGGACTTTGCCGACGCCGCCGCCATCGTGGCACAACTGGACCTGGTGATCAGCGTGGACACCGCCATGGCGCATCTGGCCGGTGCCCTGGGCAAGCCCTGCTGGCTGCTGCTGCCCTGGTACATGACGGATTGGCGCTGGGGTGACAAGGGGAGCGCCTCGGTCTGGTACCCCGGTGTGATGCGGCTGTTCCGCCAAGGGCCGGACGGCGACTGGGGCCCGGTGATTGCCGAAGTGGCGCTGGCGCTGCTGGAACGGTTGAGGCCGCAGACCGCACCTGCCTCCTGACGCTGCGGCCGCTATCATGCGGATCCCCCAAGAACCTTCCCATGCAAAACCAATCCGCCCGCGGCATTCTGTACCTGTGCTTCGGAGTCTTTATCTTCTCGCTGCAGGACGCCATCATCAAGCAGGTAAGCGGCGGCTATCCCCTGACCGAAGTGGTCTGCATACGCTCCTGTGTGGGCCTGCCGATTCTGCTGGTGCTGGTACACAGGGAGGCGGGCCTGCGCGCACTCGTCTCTGCGCATCTGCTGCCCCTGGCACTGCGCGCAGTCATCATGTTTGGCGCCTACACCGCCTACTACATGGCCTTCCCCGCCCTGCCCCTGGCTGATGCCGTAGCCCTGTACTTCACCGTGCCCCTGTTTGTCACCGCCATGGCGGCACCGGTGTTGGGCGAACACATTGGCTGGAAAGTGTGGGCGGCCGTGGTGCTGGGCTTTGCCGGCGTTCTGGTGATGCTGCAGCCTGGCACCGGCCTGTTCGAGCCGGCCGCCCTGCTCTCGCTGATTTCTGCGGCCCTGTACGGCACCGCCATGCTGATGGCGCGCAAGATGGGCAACCGCCTGCCGACCTCGGTGATGGCCTTCTACCAGAACGGCTTTTTTCTGATCGGCTCAGCCTTGGCTGCCGGCCTGCTGCACCTGCTGGGCATCGAACACGCCACGCACCCCAGCGTGGTGTTCCTGGTGCGACCCTGGGTCTTGCCCACGCTGACCGATGGCGCACTGATCACTGTCTGCGGTGTGGTGGCCGCCACCGGCACCATGTTTCTCACCGCCGCCTACCGCGTCGCCAAAAGCAGCACGGTCACGCCGTTTGAATACACCGGCATCCTGTGGGCGCCCCTGTGGGGCTATCTGTTCTTCTCGGAAGTCCCGAAGTTCACGACCTTTGTCGGTGCGGGAATTATTCTGGTGGCCGGGCTGATTGCCATGCGCATGGCCAACAAATGAATTTGACCTACCTGAACGGCTACCCTGCCGACACGGTGCAGCAGATTGAAAGCATGCTGCAGGCCCAGAAGCTGGGCCCCTGGCTGTTGAAGAAGTACCCGCAAGCCCACGGCATGCGTGACGACCGCGCGCTGTTTGACTACGTGCAGGCGCTCAAGCAGGACTACCTGAAGGGCGCCACCCCCATCAGCAAGGTGCTGTACGACAACAAGCTGCAACTGGTGAAGAACGCCCTGGGCACCCACACCACCATCTCGCGCGTGCAAGGCTCACAGCTCAAGGCCAAGCGCGAAATCCGCATTGCATCCCTGTTCAAGGACACGCCGCTGGAGTTTTTGCGCATGATTACCGTGCACGAACTGGCGCACCTGCGCGAGCGCGACCATGACAAGAACTTTTACAAGCTGTGCAGCTATATGGAGCCCGATTACCACCAACTGGAGTTCGAGGTGCGGGTCTATCTGACCTATATGGACACGACGGCCCAACGGCTCTGGTCATAATGGCAACTCCTTCTTATCGCCAGCACACCACCATGACACGCCAAAGCAGCCCCTGGGCCACCAAAGTCGCCAGCCTGATACAGGGTGGCAATGCGTCCGCTGCGCTGGCCCAGATCAAGGTTGCCCCTACCGTCAAAGATCTGCAGCAACTGCGCAAACTGCTGGGCACCGGCGGCGTTCTGCAGCGGCATCCGACGATTGACGACGCTACCAGCGACATGATCGTGGCCCTCTCCTCGCCACGACTGCACCGCTCCCCCTGAGTGCCCGGCCAGGCGGTCACAATACGGTACCCATGCCCCCAAGCCCCTGCTTTACGCAAGCGCAATGTGGCAGACCTGCTGGAACTTCATAATCCATAGCGATTGAACAGGAAATTTTTGAACATGCTGAAGCTCTCTTTCTGGCGCAGTCTTGCCGCCCTTTGTCTGGTTCTTGTGCTGTCTGCCTGCGGTGGCGCTGGCGGGTCGGCGGCGGCACCAAGCGGATTTATGGTCACACCCGGCAACGGGCAGGTCACCATCACCTGGCAAGCCACCGCCGGAGTCGACTACTGGTTGACCTATGCTGCAACCGCTACGCCGATTGACATGAAGAACCCGCCGGTGGGGCATGTCTGGGCCACCAACATCACCTCCCCCTATGTGATTACCGGTTTGACCAACGGACAGGCCTATTCGTTTGCCATGAACGGCAGAACCAGTGGCGGACCCGGTGGCCCGCAAACCGTTTCGCAAACCGTCACGCCGCGTTACGCCGGTGCGAGTTGGAGCGCGGGCTCCACAGCCGTCACCAGCGGCACCGATCTGCGTGGCCTGGCCTATGGCACGGTCACAGACACCACCGGGTCCAGCGCCAACTATGTTGCCGTGGGTAACGGCGGCAAGGTCTACAAATCCACGGACAGCGTGGCGTGGACGGCGGTGACACCCGTCACGACGCTGACGACCGACTTCAAGTCGGCCACGTATGCCTTTGGCAAGTTCATAGCGGTGGGCTCCAACCAAGGCGCGAACAACATCCTGTCCAGTACGGACCTGCTGACCTGGACGGCGGCCACCGTAGCACCTGCCATCACCACCGGCATCAATGCCGTTGCCAGCAATGGCGTAACGGTGGTCGCGGTGGGAGACAACGGGACAGCCTACTTCACCACCACCGGCAGCAATTGGACTGCAGCCACTGCAACCCATGCGCTGGGCATCAACCTTCTGGGTGTGGCGTATTCTTCCAGCAATGGTTTGTGGGTTGCCGTGGGCCAGAACGGCACCGTCATCACCAGCAGCGATGGCGACAGCTGGACGTCGCAGACCTCCAACGCCGGCGCCAACGCACTCAACGCTGTCACCGTGACGTCCGCAAATGGCTTTGTGGCAGTTGGCAACAATGGAACCGTGATCAAGAGCGGCGATGGACTGGTCTGGGCGCTGCAATCGCTGGGCGGTACAACGCCCCATCTGTACGCCGTCAGCACCGACTCCGCCCAGTTCCTGGCCGTGGGCCAGTTGGGTGCTGCATTTACCAGCACAGACGGCAGCACCTGGAGCCCGGTCACCACCGGCATCACTGCTGCCGATCTGTATGCCATTCTGGGTGGCTCGAGTGCCTATCTGGTGGTGGGTGCCAATGGCACCAACATCACCGCAAAATAAACACGACACGCACGCCGGGCACGCACCGGCCGAGCATAAAAAAAGGCCTCGCGAGAGGCCTTTTTTGATTCAGCGTAAAACGCTTATTGCACTGCTGCAGCCTTCTTGTGCTTGACCTTGTGGCTCTTCTTCACCACATGGGCTTTTTTGTGTCCGTGCTTTTTGGCCGGCACTGCGGTTTGCGCCATGGAGGCACCCGCCACGGCAAGCATCAAAACGGCAACAATCAAAGACTTCAACTTCATCATTCACTCCAGATTTATAAAACAGAAAAACTTCGCGACCGGAATCGTAGCATGCCGCAATTGCGCTGCGCCTTCAGGGAAGCCAGTCCAGCGCCTGCATGTAATCGGCTTGCACCATCAAGTCATCCCAGTCACCCGCCGTGTAGCGCGGCAGCAGCGACAGGCGACGCGCATCGCTGGCTTCGGATGGTGTCCAGCGCCCCTTGAGCTGTGCTTCGGTAAGGCCGGCAATGAGTTCGTCAATCGCCGTGCCGCCCCCTTCGCTGCTGGCCACCGATTGGTTGCACAGCAGCACCATGTCACAACCGGCCTGCAATGCTTCGACAGCCGCCTGGGTGTAGCTGAGTTGCTGTCCGTCCAGCACGCGCGCGCCGGCCATGGACAGGTCGTCGCTGAATATCGCGCCGGTAAAGCCCATCTGGCCACGCAGAATCTCGTTCAACCACCTGCTGGAGAATCCGGCTGGCCGGCTGTCCACCTTGGGGTAGATCACATGCGCCGGCATCACGCTGGTCATGCTGGTGCTCAGCCAGCGATAGGGTGCGGCATCATCCTGCAAGATCGTCTTGAGGCTGCGCCGGTCCACCGGGATATCGGTATGCGAATCCGCCTTGACAAAGCCATGTCCGGGAAAATGTTTGCCGCAGTTGGCCATCCCGCTTTGCAGCAGGCCCTGCATCACGCTTTTGGCCAACAGGCTCACGACGCGCGGGTCGCGTGCAAAGGCGCGGTCGCCGATGACGCCACTGGCGCCATAGTCCAGGTCCAGCACCGGGGTAAAACTCAGGTCCACACCGCAAGCGCGCAGCTCGGCCCCCAGCACATAACCACAAGCAGTTGCAGCGTTGGTGGCATCCAGCGGGCCTGCCTTGGTTTTGGCCTTGGGTTCGGCCAGCCACAGCTCACCCAGGGCGCGCATGGGAGGCAGGTGGGTAAAGCCATCGGTCTTGAAGCGCTGCACCCTGCCACCCTCATGGTCCACGCTGATCAGCAGGTCGGGCCTTATCTTCTTGATGCTGCGGCACAGCGCAGTAAGCTGGGCACGGTCCTGCCAGTTGCGGGCAAACAGAATCATGCCACCCACCAGGGGGTGCTTCAGGCGTTCGCGGTCCACCGGGGTCAGCGTCAGGCCGGCGATGTCAATGATCAGAGGGGCGTGCAAGGTCATGGCGGGTAATGCGGGTTTGAATGGGGGCTATGGGGTTGCGGTGTCCGCGTTGGCAGTCTCGACAACGCAGAAGCTGGCGGCGTAGTCGGTCTCATCGGTCACGCTGACATGGGTTTGCAGGCCGCGCGCCTCAAACCAGGTCTTGAGCACGCCATGCAAAACAATCACCGGCTTGCCACTGCGCACGTTGGCGATCTCGCACAGCTTCCAGGTCATGGGCATGCGCATGCCCAGGCCGATGGCCTTGCTGAAGGCTTCCTTGGCACTGAAGCGGGTGGCGAGGTAGCGCACACCGCGTTCCGGCCAGCGGGCGCTGCGCAGCTTCCAGGTCTTGAATTCCTGCTCGCTCAGCACCTTGGCAGCAAAGCGGTCGCCATGGCGCTCCAGGCTTGCGCGTATGCGGCGCACGTCGCAGATGTCGGTGCCGATGCCGTAAATCATGCGGGTATGGCCCCCACGCTTGCCGCTGCGCGTGCTGCGCTGCCCCCCGCGGCTGGGAACGACCAGGCACCGCTCACGACTTCGTCCTCAGGCACTCCAGGTAGGCCTCGACGGTGGCGCCATAGCCGAGCTCCAGTGCGTCGGCAATCAGCGCGTGGCCAATGGAGACTTCGCTGACGCCGGGCACCTGTTGCACAAAGGCAGCCAGGTTGTCGCGATTCAGGTCATGGCCGGCATTGACGCCCAGTCCGGCATCCAGTGCCGCCTGTGCCGCCGCCGCAAAGCGCGCCAGTTGGGCACCCTGCTCCGCCGTTCCCCACGCCGCGGCATAGGGTTCGGTATACAGCTCTATACGGTCAGCACCCACCGCTTTGGCCGCCTGCATGGCCGCCGGATCGGCATCCATGAACAGGCTGACACGCAAGCCCAGTGCATGGGCCTGGGCAATCAGCGGGCGCAGGCGTTCGGCGTCCGCAGGAAAGCTCCAGCCATGGTCGCTGGTGAACTGGCCTTCCCCATCCGGCACAAAGGTCACCTGGTGCACCGGCAACTGGCGCGCGCGCAGGTCCGCCACGCAGTCCATCAGGTTGTGGAAGGGATTGCCTTCGACATTGAATTCGCGGTCCGGCCAGGCCTTCAGCAATTCCGCCAGATCCACCACGTCCTGGGCGCGGATATGGCGGGCATCGGGGCGCGGGTGCACGGTGATGCCGGATGCACCGGCCTGCAGACACAGGGCTGCGGCACGGGTCACGCTGGGTATGCCCAGGTGGCGCGTGTTGCGCACCAGCGCCACCTTGTTGAGGTTGACCGAGAGAGCTGTCTGGGCGGTTTTCATAAGGCCTGTATGTCCATCATCATTTGCCGGGATCGCAGTGTCTTGACCCCGCAATGGTAGTGCAGCAACTGGCGCAACTGGGGTTTGAGCTCGGACATCATTTCGGCACAGGCACGCAGTGTGGTGGTGAACGGTGCGTCGTTCTGCACGGCGGCCTGCAGGCGTGTCCATTGCGCCCCGGTCAAGGCACCACGCTCCTGCGCTTGAGCCTGGCGCAAGCCGCCCTCGGGCACCAGCGTGTAACGGGCCAGATCATCAAGCTGCCCCAGCGTCAAGGTCTGCTGATCCAGTTGCGGCAGGAAACCGATTTCGCGCAGCAGCAGCAACTCCCAGGTCCGCAAGGCTGCCTGCAAGACCTCGCCATGCTCACTGGCAATGATTTGCACCACGCGGGAATAAATATCAAACAGATGCGGATGCGGGTCGTCACGGGCCAGCAGGGTCAGCAGCAGTTCATTCAGGTAGTACCCGGACAACAGTGCGTCGCCCGTGGGCATGACATGGCCGCCCTGCCACTCGGCGCTCTTGAGGCTGCGGATTTCAGAGTCGCCGCCAAAGGCCAGATGCAGTGGCTGCATAGGCAGCAGAATCGGCCGGAAGCTCGACGTCGGACGCTTGGCCCCTTTGGCCACCAGCGCAATGCGCCCGTGGTTGCGGGTAAAGACTTCCAGAATCAGGCTCGACTCGCTCCAGTCGTAGCGATGCAGCACATAGGCCGGTTCGTCGGAAAAACGTTTACTCGTAGCCAAAACTGCGCACCCGCGCGGCATCGTCGGCCCAGCCGGAACGCACTTTGACCCACAGTTCGAGGAACACCTTGGCATCGGCCAGCTTTTCCAGTTCGACGCGGGTTTCCATGCCGATGCGTTTGATGCGCTCGCCCTTGTCGCCAATCACCATGGCCTTGTGGCCGTCGCGCTCCACCACGATGGTGGCGGCAATGCGCAGCAGGCGCTTCTGGCCCTTGCGTTGCGGCGGCTCTTCTTCAAACTTGTCGATCACCACCGTGGAGGTGTAGGGCAACTCATCACCGGTCAACCGGAACAGCTTTTCGCGCACCAGTTCGCTGGCCAGGAATTTTTCACTGCGGTCGGTCAGTTCGTCTTCGCCATACCACCAGGCCTGCTCGGGCAAGAAGCGCTCGCACACGCCCAGCAGGCGCTCCACGTCTTTGGCGTTCTTGGCCGACATGGGCACGAACTCGGCAAAGGCATGCTTTTGCTGCATCTCCTGCAGCCAGGGTGCGATGTCGCCGCGGCGGTGCACGTTGTCGAGTTTGTTGGCCACCAGAATGGTCGGAATGTCCTTGCCCAGCAACGCCAGCACCCGCGCATCGGCCGGAGTAAAACTGCCGGCTTCCACCACCAGCAAGATCAGGTCCACGTCGGACACCGCGCCTTGCACGGCCTTGTTGAGCGACTTGTTCAGCGCATTGCCGTGCAGCGTCTGGAAACCGGGCGTGTCCACGAACACAAACTGGGTTGCGCCCTGGGTGTGCATGCCCGTGATGCGGTGGCGCGTGGTCTGCGCCTTGCGTGAGGTGATGCTGATCTTCTGCCCCACCAGGGCATTCAGCAGCGTGGACTTGCCGACGTTGGGCTTGCCCACAATGGCCACCAGACCGCAGCGCTGGCCTTCGACCTGCGTGCCGGGCTCGGTCAGGCGCGGTGTGCTTTTAAGCAGGCCTTGCAACATGGCGTCCAGATCGGGCTGGGTGTTGTCCTCGGCAGCCTCAGCAGGCCGCTCCACGGGTTTTTTAACGGCCTTCGCGGGCACGGCGGCCTTCTTCAATGCCTCGGCACGGACAGCCGGATCCTTCTGTGGCTTGGCGGCCAGTTTCTCGGCCTTGGTCGGGTTTTTGAATACGGCTTGCGGGGGAGTCTTTTTGGGTGCAGTGGTCATGTCGGGTATTTGGTTTGGAGTGTTTGCAACATGGCGGTCGCTGCAGCCTGCTCACCGGCACGGCGCGAACCGCCAATGCCGCGCTCTGCCAGGCGGAGTTCGGGGATTTCGCACTCCACATCAAAGGTTTGTTTGTGTGCCGCACCCAAGGTGCCTACCACCTTGTACACCGGCACTTTCATCTTGCGCCCCTGCAGCCATTCCTGCAAGGCGGTCTTGGCGTCCTTGCCGATAGCGTCCATCTGGGGATTGAACTCGACCGCGTCAAAGAGGCGGTGCACCAAGGCCTGCGCGGTAGTGAAGCCGGCATCGAGATAGACTGCACCGATCAGGGCTTCGAGTGCGTCGGCCAGTATGGAGGGGCGCTTCTGGCCGCCGGAACGCACCTCGCCCTCACCCAGGCGCAGCAGTTCGGGCAAGCCCAGGCCCACTGCGAGTTGGTGCAGGGTTTCCTGCTTGACCAGATTGGCGCGGACACGCGATAGATCGCCTTCGGGCAAGGTGTCCAGGCGGGCGTATAGCAGGCCGGAGATCGCCAGACCGAGCACCGAGTCACCCAGAAATTCCAGCCGTTCGTAATGATCGGCTGAAAAACTGCGATGGGTCAGTGCACGCGTGAGCAGTGAGGGATTGGCAAATTCATGTTGCAAGCGGCGTTGCAACTCCTGAAGACTGGCGGCCACCTTATTTGGATCGACCTTCGTACTTCAGGGTCAGAAAGGCGGGGCCCACCAGATGGATCTCGCGGTCGTAGGCGAATGAAACCACGACCTTGTCGCCCTCTTTGGTGATGTCCAGATCTTCGCCCTTGACGGACTTGATGTCATCGATGGCACTGGCTTTGGCAAAGACTGCACGGATCTCGGCCGGTGTCTGCCCTTCTATCGCGGCCTTTTGTGCCGCCTTCTGAATGGCCATGAACTCCATCACGGTCGGAAAAACCTGCGCCATGACCACGCCGGCCATGGCCAGCAGCGAGGCAAAAACAATCAGCCCCAAGAATGAGATGCCGCGTTGACGGGATTTGCGTTGAAAAGACATTTATGTTTACCCCGTCCGTTTCAATTGAAAAAACCAATCCGCTTGGGATTGCTGAAGTTCATCCACACGAATATCGCTTTACCTACGATATTGTGCTCCGGCACAAAGCCCCAATAGCGGGAATCCATGGAATTGTCCCGATTGTCCCCCATCATGAAGTACTGCCCCTCGGGAACCTTGCAGGTAACACCCTCTATGGTGTAGCTGCAGCCTTCATGGCCGGTGAATTTGTCTGCGCCGGGTACGAAGGCGGGCCGGTCGTCGTCATTGAGCAGCCGGTGCTTTTTGTCACCCAGCACTTCTTCATACTGCTTGAAGTAGCGCATCGCATCTTCGTCAAAAAACTCTGGCAACGCCGTGGTTTGCTGCACCTGGCCGTTGATGGTCAGGCGTTTGTTCAGATAGGCAACCGTGTCACCTGGCAGACCCACCACCCGCTTGATGTAGTCCAGGCTCGGCTTGGGTGGGTAGCGAAACACCATCACGTCACCGCGCTGCGGCTTGTTGCCCTCGGTAATCTTGATGTTGAGCACCGGAAGACGCAAGCCGTAGGTGAACTTGTTCACCAGAATCAGGTCACCCACCAGCAAGGTGGGGATCATGGAGCCGGAGGGTATCTTGAAGGGCTCGAACAAAAAAGAGCGCAACAGAAACACGGTGATGATGACCGGGAACAAACCGGCCGTCCAATCCAGCCACCAGGGCTGCATATAGAGTTTGACCTTGGCTTCGGCGATATCACCATCGACCTGCGCGATTCCCATCTTGGAGAGTTCGGCACGCCGCTGCGCGTCATTGGCCTCCAGCGTCGCCACAGCGGCAGCGCGGCGCGGCAGGAAGTAAAAACGTTCTGCCAGCCAATAGGCGCCGGTGACCACCGATGCCAAAAACAGCAGCAAGGCAAAATTGCCATCCACCAGACCGAAGTACCAGGAGGCAGCGTACGCCACGAAAGCGCCAAGAATGACGGAGGTCAGGGCTTGCATCAATCTTCCACCTGCAAAATGGCCAGGAACGCTTCCTGGGGAACTTCAACCGAACCGATTTGCTTCATGCGCTTTTTGCCTGCTTTTTGTTTTTCAAGGAGCTTCTTCTTGCGCGAAATGTCGCCGCCATAACACTTGGCGAGCACGTTCTTGCGCAGGGCCTTGATTGTCTCACGGGCAATGATGTTGGCCCCGATGGCGGCCTGGATGGCCACGTCGAACATCTGGCGCGAAATGATCTCGCGCATTTTGGCGACCACAGCGCGGCCACGGTAGGCCGACTGTGAGCGGTGCAGCATGATGGACAGCGCGTCGACCTTCTCGCTGTTGAGCAAAATGTCGACCTTGACCACGTCGGCGGCGCGGTACTCCTTGAACTCGTAGTCCATGGAGGCATAGCCTCGGCTCACGCTCTTGAGCTTGTCGAAGAAGTCGAGCACGATTTCAGCCAGTGGCATCTCATAGGTCAGCACCACCTGGCGGCCCTTGTAGGCCATGTTCATCTGCACGCCGCGCTTCTGGTTGGCCAGCGTCATCACCACGCCCACATATTCCTGCGGCATGTAGAGGTGTACGGTGACGATAGGCTCGCGAATCTCGGCGGTCTTGCCAACCTCGGGCATCTTGGAGGGGTTCTCCACCGTGATGACCTCGCCATCATTCTTCATCACCTCATAGACCACGCTGGGCGCGGTGGTGATCAGGTCTTGATCGAACTCGCGCTCCAGACGCTCTTGCACGATTTCCATGTGCAGCAGGCCCAAGAAGCCGCAGCGGAAACCAAAGCCCAGCGCCTGTGACACTTCGGGCTCGTAGTGCAGCGATGCGTCATTGAGTTTGAGCTTTTCCAGCGCGTCGCGCAGCGAGTCGTATTCGCTGGCTTCGGTCGGGTAGAGCCCGGCAAACACTTGCGGCTGAATTTCTTTAAAGCCAGGCAGCGCCTCGGTAGCCGTAAAGGATGCGCCACCGGTTCCCGGCTTGATCAAGGTGACCGTGTCGCCCACCTTGGCCGCCTGCAGTTCCTTGATGCCGGCGATGATGTAACCCACCTCGCCCGCTTCCAGCGACTGGCGCGGTTCGTTGGCCGGTGTAAACACGCCCA
>CANBTQ010000075.1 GCA_947372425.1 Comamonadaceae bacterium
ATGGCGTGGGCGATGGTCTTGGTGCCGTTCTCAAACGCGGCAAATTCAAACACGCCCACCGGGCCGTTCCAGACAATGGTTCCGGCCAGTTTGAGCTGGGCCGCCAGGGCCTGGGCGGTGACCGGGCCGATGTCCAGAATCAGGTCGTCGTCTTCCACCTCGGTGGCCAGCTTGGTGGTGGCCACCGCATCGGCCGAGAAGCTCTTGGCGGTGACCACATCGGTGGGGATGGGTACGGCGGCGCCACGGGCGCGCATGGCTTCGATCACCGCCACGGCCTGGTCCAGCAGGTCCGGCTCGGCCAGGCTCTTGCCGATGTTCAGGCCGGCGGCCAGCATGAAGGTGTTGGCAATGCCGCCACCCACAATCAGCTGATCCACATTGGCGGCCAGGCTTTTCAGAATGGTGAGCTTGGTGGAGACCTTGGAGCCGGCCACGATGGCCACCAGCGGGCGCTTGGGTGCCAGCAGGGCTTTGGAAATGGCGTCCATTTCGGCCGCCAGCAAGGGGCCGGCGCAGGCAATCGGCGCGTATTGGGCAATGCCGTAGGTGCTGGCCTCGGCGCGGTGCGCGGTGCCAAAGGCGTCGTGCACAAAGATGTCGCACAGGGCAGCCATCTTGCGCGCGAGCGCCTCGTCGTTCTTTTTCTCGCCCTTGTTGACACGGCAGTTTTCCAGCATCACCAATTGGCCCGGCGCCACGGTGACACCGTCGACCCAGTTGGCCAGCACCGGAATCTCGCGGCCCATCAGCTCGCCCATGCGGCGCGCCACCGGTGCCAGTGAATCTTCGGGCTTGAAGGCGCCTTCGCTGGGGCGGCCCAGGTGCGAAGTGACCATGACAGCGGCACCGGCCTGGAGGGCCATTGCGATGCAGGGCACGCTGGCGCGGATGCGGGTGTCTTCGGTGATGTGGCCGGCATCGTCCTGCGGCACGTTCAGGTCCGCGCGGATGAACACGCGTTTGCCGGCCACTTTGCCCTGGGCGCACAAATCAGAAAAACGGATCACGTTCATGGAATCACCTCGAATGGAAGATAAACAGATTGCGGCTGATTGTAGAAGCCGGCACCGGCGCCAGACTGATGTCGATCAAGTCGGGAACAGAACCCCCGCGGTTGCCCACTCGGTGTGGCGCGCTCTACCAGCCCAGGCCGATATGCAGCGGCAGATACACCGCCATGCCGCAGACGATGGCACCCAGCACCACCTGACCGACACCACGCCGCACAAAGAAAAACGCCATGCCGGCGGCCACGCCATACAGGCGCGCATCCTGCAGGCTTTGAATCAGATGGCCCTGGCTCATCACCACTTCCGGCGCGATGACGGCGCACAGGGCGGCCATGGGTGCGTACTGCAGGCCACGCCGCGCCCAGTCGGGCAGGGACCATTCGCGGCTGGAGATAAAAAAGAAACAGCGTGCCAGCACCGAGACGCAGGCCAGCGCAGCAATGGTTGCCATATGGCCCAGGTTGACGTCGCCGCTGAACAGGGTGGGCATCTCAGTGCGCGCCCTCAGAGGCCGGTGCCTGGCCCCAGGCGGTTTTTTCCAGCAACAGGCACAGGGCCACGGCGGCGGCAATGGCCACCAGAATATTCAGCTTCATGGGCAGGGCAAAGGCCGCCACGCCGGCGCAGGCGGCCACACCGCCGGCCACCCAGCGCAGGCGGCTGGAGGCCAGCGAGCAGGTCATGCCCACCAGCGCCAGAATGCCGGCAAAGCCCAGGCCCCAGCGGGTAGGGATGAAGTTGGCCAGAACCACACCGAGCACGCTGCTGGCGGTCCAGCTGAACCAGTTGATGCTGCCGTTGCCCAGCAGGTAGGCGATCTGCCCGAAACGCCCGGCGGCATCGGCGGCCGGCTGCGGATGCTGTTTGATGAACAGCACATAGGTCAGGTCACCGGTGAGGTAGCCAGAAAGCAGGCGCAGCCGCATGGGCAAATGCATGACGTAGTGCCGCATGTGGGCGCTGAACACCACAAAGCGCAGGTTGACGCAAAACGCGGTGGCCAGAATCACCCATACCGGCGCGCCCGCCAGCATCAGCGGGATGGCTGCCAACTGGGCACTGCCAGCGAACACCGTGGCCGCCATGAACAGGGCTTCCAGTGTGCCCATGCCGGACTTCACCATGGCCACACCGGTCATCAGGCCCCAGGCAGCAATGCCGGGCGCCACGGAGGCCATTTCGGCAAAGCCCAAGCGGAATTCGGGGTGGCGCACCAGGGTACGCAAATAGGCCATCAAGGGCCTGCTGCGTCGCTGGCGCCCGCCAGGTCAAACCGCATGCCGGCTTGCAGGGCAAAGCCGCGCAGAAAGTCGGCAACGCCCAGGCGCTTGCCACCAGGGCGTTGCAGCTCCTGCAACAGCACGCTGGAGCCTTGCGCGGCCACTGCAATGCCGGCGGCGTCCACGCGCAGCACCGTGCCGGGTGTCGCAGCGCCGGCCGCGGGGCCGGGCAGGGCACGCCAGACCTTGATGGTTTCGCCGTTCAGCACTGCACTGGCACCGGGAAAGGGATTGAAGGCGCGCACGCGCCGACAAATCGACGTGGCGTTGTCTGCCCACTGGATGGCAGCCTCGTGCTTCTCGATCTTGTGGGCATAGCTCACGCCCTCGGCGGGCTGCGGGGTGGCCTTCAGGCCTCCCTGCACGGCCAGGGCCAGCGCCTGCACCACCATGTCCGCCCCCAGATCCGCCACCTTGTCATGCAATGTGGCCGTGCTGTCGTCGTCCGCGATCGGCACGGCCTGTTGCAGCAGCATGGCGCCGGTGTCCAGCCCCACATCCATCTGCATGATGGTGACGCCGGTGTGGGTGTCGCCGGCTTCGATGGCCCGGTGAATCGGAGCCGCACCGCGCCAGCGCGGCAGCAGCGAACCGTGGATGTTGAGGCAACCCAGGCGCGCCCGGCCATCGGCGTGCGGCGCTTCCATTGCATCCAATACCCATTGCGGCAGGATCAGTCCGTAGGCGGCCACCACCATCACGTCGGCATCGGCGGCAACCATTGCCTGGCGGGCGGCAGCGGCATCGGCGGCATATTTGCCGTCCAGGCGCAGACCCTGCGGCTGGGCTACCGGCATACCGTGTTCCAGCGCATAGTGCTTGACGCTGGAGGCCTGCAGCTTCATGCCGCGACCGGCCGGCCGGTCTGGCTGGCTGAGCACCAGCACGATTTCGGCACCGGCGGCATGCAGCCGCTCCAGTGCCACCCGGGCAAATTCCGGTGTGCCAGCAAAAATAACCTTGAGCGGCTGCGCCAGGGAGCTGGTCAACGCGATTCCTCGCGCTGCAGCTTCTGCATCTTGGTCTTGATGCGGTTGCGCTTGAGGGGCGACAGGTATTCCACAAACACCTTGCCCAGCAAATGGTCCATTTCGTGCTGGATGCAGACCGCCAGCAGGCCGTCGGCCTCCAGCCGGTAGCTCTGGCCTTTGGCGTCCAGCGCCTGCACATGCACGGCGTCATGCCGCACCACGTCATCGTAGATGCCAGGCACCGACAGGCAGCCCTCCTCGTTGAGATGGGTGGCCTCGCTACGCCAGGTCAGTTCGGGATTGATCAGCACCAAGGGCTGATCGCGCTCTTCCGAAATGTCGATCACGATGATGCGCTCATGCACATCCACCTGGGTGGCGGCCAGGCCTATGCCCTTGGCCTCGTACATGGTCTCCAGCATGTCGGCGATCAACGCCTGCAAGCGCGCGTCCACCGCAGCCACCGGCTTGGCGACCTTCAGCAACTTCGGGTCGGGGTAACAAAGAATCGGGAGTATTGCCATGGTTTAGTCAGAAAGATGTCGCTATTTTCGCCACTTTTGCCTGCTCCGTTTGGGCAGTGGGTCCAAAAACGTTGCCGAATCAAGGGCTTGAGCGCAAAATCGTGCGTAAACTATCAAGTCACACCCGGGACGGCAGCACGATATGACGATATACCTGATGGCGAAAACCAAAGTGGCAATAGCCACCCTTGCTGCATTCGCCAGCGTAACCCTGCTGTCGGCCGCGTCGGCGCAGGATCTCCCCGTTACCACTGCGCAAAAGGCCACCGCCAACGCCGTGGCGCAAAAAGGTGTGCCCCTGAGCGAGCTGGCGGCCGATGCACCGGACCGCTATACCGTCAAGTCCGGTGACACCCTGTGGGCCATCTCCAAGCTCTACCTGAAGACGCCCTGGCGCTGGCCCGAGCTGTGGGGCATGAACCTGCAACAAATCAAGAACCCGCATCGCATTTATCCCGGACAGGTGCTGGTGCTGGAACGCAGCAACGGCCGCGCCACCCTGCGCATGGAAGATGGCAGTGACGGTACCGTGCCGGCCGACCTGACCACGGTACGGGTTTCACCCAAAACCCGCCTGGAGCCCCTGACGGACGGTGCGCTGCCTACCCTGCGCCCCAGTGTGATTGAGCCCTTCCTGGCCGAGCCCATCATCATTGATGCGGCGGAATTTGCCGCTGCGGCACGCATCGTGTCAGCCCAAGAAGGGCGCGTGTTGCTGACCCGTGGCGACCGCGCCTATGCCCGCGGCCAGAACGGCTCACCCCTGCTGGATGACCAAGCCAAGGAAAAAATCTACCGCGTCTTCCGCACCGTGACACCGCTGAAAGACCCCGAATCCGGCAAGGTGCTGGGCTATGAAGCCGTCTACGCCGGCAAGGCCAAGCTGATGAGCAGCGAAACCACCTCGGAGGAAACCGACAGCGATGGCAAGGTCAGCGCGGCCATTGTGCCGGCGCGCATCGACATCATCAGCGCCAAGGAAGAGATTCGCGTGGGCGACCGCCTGCTGCCGGAGCCGCCACGCCAGGTCCGCACCTACACGCCACATGCCCCGCAGGGCGCCCTGAGCGGACGTATCGTGTCGGTCTACGGCAGTGCGGTGGAAAACGCGGCGCAAAACCAGGTGGTGGTGATCAACAAGGGCACGGCCGATGGCGTGGATGCCGGCATGGTGCTGGCCATTCTCAAGAACGGCGGCCGCATCATCGACAAGCAGGATGAAAATCGGCCGCTGCTCAAACTGCCGGACGAACGCAACGGCCTGATGATGGTGTTCCGCACCTTTGACCGGCTGTCCTATGCGCTGATTCTGGACATCACCGACGGTGTCCGGGTTGGCGACTGGCTGGCCTCGCCACGCTGAGTCTCCGGTCTGGGGCACAATGCGGCTCCATGGACCATTCGGAACTTTCTGCCTGGCTCAGGCTGCTGTGTACCGCGGGCATTGGTAACACCAGTGCCCGCAAATTGCTGGCGGCCTTCGGCCCGCCTGCATCCGTATTTTCCCAATCCGAAGTCGCGCTGGCAGGCGTCGTCAGTGCCGCCCAGACCCAGGCGCTGCGAGACGAACCACCGGAGCTGGCGGCCCTGCTGGAGACCACCTGGGACTGGTTCAACACCGACCCGGCTTCCCGGCGCATCCTCACCCTGGGTGACCCGCTCTACCCGCAAAGCCTTCTCAACACCGAAGACCCGCCCCTGCTGCTGTATGGCATGGGCATGCCGCAGGCCTGGGAGCGCAACCTCTTGAACGCGCCGACCACGGGCTGCATCGCGGTGGTCGGCAGCCGCAACCCCAGCCCGCAGGGGGCCGCCAATGCACACCGGTTTGCACAGGCGCTGGCCGAAGCCGGTTTGACCGTGGTTTCCGGACTGGCCATGGGCGTGGACGGTTCGGCCCATGAGGGCGCGCTGGACGGCGCCGCTGCCGACGCACTGGCAACCATCGCCGTGGTCGGCACCGGTCTGGACCGCGTCTATCCCCGGCAGCACCGGGTGCTGGCGCACCGGATTGCACAGCGCGGCATTCTGCTCAGCGAATTTGCGCTGGGAACGCCCCCTCTGGCGGCCCATTTTCCGCAACGCAACCGCATTATTTCGGGCCTGTCGCGCGGCACGCTGGTGGTGGAAGCAGCGCTGCAGTCCGGCTCCCTGATTACCGCCCGCTTGGCCGCTGAGCAGGGGCGTGAGGTGTTTGCCATTCCCGGCTCCATCCACGCGCCGCAGTCACGCGGCTGCCACGCCCTGATCAAGCAAGGCGCCAAACTGGTGGAGAGTGCGCAGGATGTGCTGGAAGAACTGCAGTTCGGACTGCCTCCAGACCCTTTGGCAGACCAAACCGAATGGACCGGGGTTCCGGCCGGCCAACCCGCGGCCACCGATGTGCCGGACTCGCCCTTGCTGCAGGCCCTGGCCCATGACCCGACGGGTCTGGATAGCTTGCAGGCCCGCACCGGACTTCCGACACACGATTTGCTGGCGCAACTCATGACGCTCGAGTTGCAAGGCCTGGTGGCGCGCCTGCCAGGCGGTTTATTCCAGCGCGTGGCCCGGGCCTGAAACGGCTTGGCCATCGGCTTGAACGCGAGATAAGGGGGTGAAGTCCGGCCGGCAGCCGGGCGGCAAATATTCCGCGCTATAGTGGGCCCATGTTTGAAGTGCTCACCTTTGTTTACGAAAACTACGATGCGGGCGAATCCTGCCCCGAGCCTGCGCACCTGGAGCGCAAGCTCACGGCAGTAGGCTTTGAATCCGACGAAATCGGTGAGGCGCTGACGTGGCTCAAGGGGCTGGACGGGGCCGCCCATCCCTCACCCCTGGAGCCCTGGCTGATCCAGCCGCAGGCCGGCAGCATCCGCATCTATCCACGCCACGAGCAAAACCACCTGGGCGCCACGGTGCTGGGGTTTTTGAGTTTTTTGGAAACCGCAGGCCAGATGCCGGCGCATATGCGCGAGGTGGTGATTGACCGCGCTATGGCGGCACCCGGCGGGCCGGTGTCGCTGGACGATCTCAAAATCATTGTGCTGATGGTGTACTGGCGCTTTGGCCAGGAGCCCGATCCCCTGCTGCTCGACGAACTGTGTGACGACAGCGTGGAGCGGGTGGCGCACTAAAGAGCTTGCCCCGCAGCGCAGGATGCGCCCCGTGGGGGCCACCCACAGCGGGCGCGAAATTCAGGTCAGCAGGCGTCCGGGGTTGGCTTCGATCTTGGCCAGGGCATCGCGCGTCGCGCGCACGGTCAGTGCTTCTTCTTCCTGCGGCAGCAGCAGACCGGCCTGCAGGTAGGCGGCGAGCCGGCCGCCCTGGATCAGGTAACTCTTGCCGGCCGTGGAGGCAAACAGGTTGAGGTGCTTGCGCTCACTGCGCCAGGCAAACTGCACCTGCGTAATCTTGCTGTTGTGGTCCAGCGTGAACCAGGAGCCCAGCTGCAACTCACCGGCCCAGGCCAGCATGGCCGCCGAAGGCTTGGAGCCCCCGCCCGACACCACCTCAATGGCCGAGGCATCAATGCCCAGCATCATCTCCAGACTCTCCGAGTCCAGCGGCAAATCGCCCATCGGATCGTCACTCACATAGTCTTCCAGATTGCTCAGGCGCTGGGCCATGGCGTCAATCTTGGCCTGGGGAACCGCCTGGGTCTTGGACAGGAAAGCGTCGGCCAGGGTGTCGTTGATCTTTTTGACGTGGCCTTCCTGCTCACTGGGCGCCATGGCCAGCAGCGTCATGCCGGAGCGCAGGCGCAGCAACAGGCCGGGCAGGTCTTGAATGACACGGGCACGGTCGGCACGGTTGGGCTTGGCGCTGGCGGCCCAGACCAGATCGGTGGCGCATTTCTTCAGGGTCTGGGTGTCGGCATGTTTGGGGCCTTTGCGCAGCGCCGACACTGCCAGTACCTCGGCCCAGATCTTGAACAGAAAGTCGCGGATCTCATCGCGCACCGGCATGTCCTTGAGCATGTTGCGCATCTCAATGGTGTACTGGATCGCCAACGTTTCCTTCTGCTCGACCTGCTGGGCCACGCTCACCACTTTCTGGTTGGCGCCTTTTTCGGTCAGGAACTTGGAGAGGAATTTCTGGAATTCCTCGTGCACGATCTGGTAGACCTTTTTGCCCGTCTCGGGGTATTGCTCGATCACCTGCACGATGCGCTTGACCTCGGTCTCCATGGCCGCGCTTTGCACGCCGGTGCCATCAAAGCCCATGACGCAAGAGCCCATGCGGTCAATCAGCAGGCGGGCCGGATGGTCGGCGGTGCCCAGAAAGTCGGCATCTTCCAGGGCCACGCGCAGCACCGGCATTTGCAGGCGCGCAAACCAGACCCGGATGCCGGAGGGAATGCGCTCTTCGGCCAGAATCGCCTGGAACATCAGCGCCACAATTTCAATGGTGGCCTTCTCGCCCTTGGTCTCGGCCTTCTTTTTGAGTTCGTCCGTCTTCTCGCGCAGGTCACCGGCAACCCGGGCCACACCGGCCGGGCTGTAGTCTTCGTACAGGGTGCCGCCGGCCGCATATTGGGCTGACATCACCTGGTGCGACAGCGCTTGCGACAGGGCCGCGGAAGGTGGCTGGCGCGTCACACCACCGTAATCCGGACCGGCGCTGTTGACAAAAATACGCTTGAGCTGGCCGAGCACACCCTGCGCACGGCTGCGCGCGCGCGCCAGCGGGGTGCCGACGGTCAGCATGCGGGTTTCCTGATCAGTGGAATAGGCCTGTGCGTTGCCGCTATGGCCGGCCTGCTGTTTCCAGAACGGCGTCGCACCGGAACTACCCGAGCCGGAGCCGGAAAATCCAGGGCCCGAGACCGGCGCTGAGACCGGGGCTGCTGGCTGGGTCAACATCTGCGAGGGAGGGGCTGCATTCGCGCGCCAGCCCAGCCGTCCACCAAAAAATCCGCGGCCGCCCGCCTCTGGCGCATCCCCACCGGAAGCACCACCTGGTGATCCACCGTAGCCCGCGGCCGGAGCATGGCCGGCCGGGTTGTTCGCTCCTGCGCCGTAGCCTTGAGCGCCTCGGGCGGCAGCGTTGCCGGGTGCATAGCCGGGGCCGGGACCCGGCGCGGAACCGCCGCCGTAGCCGCCACCATATGGATCCTGGGGATAACCGCCGTCGTGCAAGGGACCAATGCCGGATTCCCGGCCCTGCGGGGAATCCTGCGGCCCCGCCGCCGGCGCCAGGGGTGCACGTGCGGCACCGGCACCCGCAGGCTTGGGACCCTTGACCCGGTCTTTCAGCTCGATCACCGGCAGCACACCCTTGGCAATCAGCGCCGCGTTCACTGCCTTGTAGGCCGCCCGCGTGCGCTCAATCAGAATGCGTTGCACCACCTCACTGACCAGGGCCCAGGAATCGGGCGACATGCCGGACTTGGGCCACTGCTCCACCAGCAACAGCACCAACACCTCGGGCCGCATCAGATCGCGGCCGTCCAGATCGTCTATGCCTTCGAGAAACTTGATGCGCACCCGCACGTCGTCGAGTTCGGAGATGACTTTGTCATTGACAGCCAGCACCATGCGCGAGGCCAGAATCTTGTTTTCCACCACCTCGGTGCCGACCAGCTCCATGCCACCCATGTCGAGCGAGCGGGCATCTTTTTTGACCGGGACCGGGCTCAGGCAGGCACGCCACTCGGCCAGGGTGAGGTCGACCCACTTTTGCCGGGCGTCCTTGTAAGCCATCCAGGCATCGCGACGGGGTGTTACTTCACGCGGAACGCAGGGCTCGTCAATCAGCTCGGTCAGACGCTGCTGCACCGCTGCGCCAATTTCCACCATGGCCTTGCTGACTTCCGCCAGAAAGCGCTCGCGCTGGACCTTGCCTAGCTGCAAACGTGCGGCGGAACTGGACGATGTTGGCATGTTGCCCAGATGTTAAACCGTAGCGCCAGCGTTCGGGTCGTTGGGGTCTTCTTCTTTTTTTACACCGCCCTTGACCAGGTCTTCGCGCTTGATGCCCAGCCACATGGCAATGGCCGCGGCCACGAACACCGAGGAGTAAATACCAAACAAGATGCCGATGGTCAGCGCCAGCGCAAAGTAATGCAGGGTGGCGCCACCGAACAGCAGCATGGACAGCACCATCAGCTGGGTACAGCCGTGGGTGATGATGGTGCGGCTGATGGTGGAGGTAATGGCGTTGTCGATGATCTCCTGGGTGTTCATCTTGCGGTAGCGCCGGAAGTTTTCGCGGATCCGGTCAAAAATCACCACCGATTCGTTCACCGAATAGCCCAGCACGGCCAGCACCGCCGCCAGCACCGGCAGTGAGAACTCCCACTGGAAGAAGGCGAAGAAGCCCAGGATGATGACCACGTCGTGCAAGTTGGCGATGATGGCCGCCACGGCAAACTTCCACTCGAAGCGGATGGCCAAGTACAGCATGATGCCGGCCACCACGCAGGCCAGGGCTTTGAGGCCGTCGGTCGCCAGTTCGTCACCCACTTGCGGGCCGACAAACTCGGTGCGGCGCAGCGTCACCTGGTTGTCGCCGGCCTTGAGTGCGGTCAGCACCTTCTCGCTCTGCTGCGCGCTGTTGCTGCCCTTTTGCACCGGCATGCGGATCAGCACATCCTTGGCCGTGCCAAAGTTCTGCACCTGCACGTCCTGGATGCCCAGGCCGTCCACGGTGGCGCGGATGGTGTTGAGGTCGACCGGCTGGGAATAGCTCACTTCCATCAGCGTGCCACCGGTGAATTCCACCGACAAATGCAGGCCGCGCGAAAACAGGAAAAACACAGCGGCCAGAAAGGTCAGGGCTGAGATGGCGTTGAACACCAAAGCATTCCGCATGAACGGAATGTCACGGTGGATTTTGAAAAATTCCATTTTTTACTTTCCCTTGGGGGTGGCGACGGCCTGCTCGGTGCCGGTGGGGCGCCACACGGTACCGATCGACACGCTCTTGAGCTTTTTCTGCCGGCCATACCAGACGTTGACCACGCCGCGCGAGAAGAACACACCGGAAAACATGCTGGTCAAGATGCCCAGGCAGTGCACCACGGCAAAGCCGCGCACCGGGCCCGAGCCAAAGGCCAGCAGGGCCAGGCCGGCAATCAGGGTGGTGACGTTGGAGTCGATGATGGTGGCCCAGGCGCGGTCGTAACCGGCGTGGATGGCAGCTTGCGGCGAGGAGCCGTTGCGCAACTCTTCGCGCACGCGCTCGTTGATCAGCACATTGGCGTCAATCGCCATACCCAGCACCAGGGCCATGGCCGCCATACCCGGCAGCGTCAAGGTGGCTTGCAGCATGGACAGCACGGCCACCAGCAGCAACAAATTGAAGGCCAGGGAGATGCTGGAGATCACGCCAAACAGCATGTAGTACACACACATGAAGGCGGTGACGGCCAAAAAGCCCCAGGTCACGCTGTTAAAGCCCTTGGCAATGTTTTCAGCACCCAGCGATGGGCCAATGGTGCGTTCTTCAATGATTTCCATCGGCGCGGCCAGCGAGCCGGC